>JAUWOU010000077.1 GCA_030612005.1 Candidatus Thorarchaeota archaeon
CTACTGTAACGAGGCAACTGAGGCACCAGTTCTGAATGTAATGGCAAAGGATGCAGTCTATCTATCCTTAACAACCGAAGGAGACCCAAGTGTAGAGGGACAGCTTCTCTCCATTATCGCAACATTACGCTACAATGGAACAGATATTGCAGTTCCAAATGTGAACATACACTTCATTGTAACAATCCACTATGTGAACGGCACAGTAGAGGTCAGAGATGATCCATCACAATATGACACCACAAATATCGAAGGAGTAGCTAGCTGGGGATTTGAAATCCCTTCAGGTACCATTGAGAGTATTATGGTAGAAGCAGAGTATCCAGGTTATCGAGATAAATGGGCCACTTCACTCCAATATGTGGTCGCAATAGCTTCAAACCCACTCATGCTTATTCTATCATTCCTCTTCTTCACAGATATTGGTCGATTGCTCGTTGCAACTCTTCTTGTTCTAGGAATTGTTGCTACTGCATATAATAAAAAAGTCAAACCTAGGAAACGAGCAGCAAGAGATTCATTGGAGAACCAACTCCAGATGTTCAGAGACCTCGAAACATTACGTCATTTCATGGCAGTGTATCTTGATAGAGGTACTTGTGTGTTCTATCATCCCTTTACAGATGAGAGAATCCAACCAGATCTTATCAGCGGATTCATTGCTGCAATCACGAGTGTCTATGGAGAGATCAAGGGTGATGGTGTCAGAGGTACTCTAGAAGAGATTCAATATCAGGGTCTCAGACTCAATAGCTATAGTGGTGAGTTCACCATTGGAATCCTAATTCTTGAGGGTGAGATGACTCCACTACTTCGTGAGCGATTACAATTCTTTGTGGAACTATTTGAGAATCAGTATGACAAATATCTAACTGATTGGACAGGATTGATTGATTGCTTCGATCCAGAATGGGTTGTTTCAAACCTTACCTCTGCATATAACTATTCATGGCTCCATGCACATAAATTTGGACCCACACAAAAAGTGGCGAAGACTAATGCAAGAATTTTGGATTACATTTCTGCAGTTCGTGATGATAGAGGTGAGTTCTATATCAAGAACCTAATATCACCACTAGCAGAGATGCTTGATAAGACTGAGGCTCAAGTTCTAGATAGACTACTATATCTTCAGGATAATGATATGATAGTTCCAGTGAGCATTCAGACCATTCTACAACGCCAAGGAATGGGACTTGCTAATGGCGAAATTGGCCCAGATAACATTGTACTGGAACTACCTGCAGAAGAAGAACCAAAGGTGGATGAACCAGAAACCCCCGTTGAAGAAACATCATCAGAAACTGAAGTGGAACCTGAACCTGTTGAAGAATCTCTTCCTACTAAAGAAGCTGACTCAGCAGATGATTTTGTTAAAGATGTCGAATCCTTAATGACTGAGGAATCAGAAGTCACGAAAGAAGATCCGGATTCCATAGACGATTTCGTAAAGGATGTTGAATCTCTGCTCACAAAGGACAAAGAAGAAGAGGATAACGAATAGTCGTAACTCCACCTTGAAGCCAAGAACACTTATGTACCACACAGAGAAGATGAAATTTGAGGCAGAGCCATGCAATGGGACATTGAAAATTATATAATCGTGGACAATCGTATTCTCAAGGTAGAGATCTCTGTTCCACTCCTCGAGTTCGTCTATATCGATATTGATGATGTTAAAGTCGCATGGCTTGAAATGTTGGACCAATTTGTTTCTGAGCAACCAGGAATCGATATGTCTTGGGAAATGCGACCTGTTGATGACAAAGCAATTGTCACAATTCAAATTGCGAAAACAGGTCAGTTCACTGAAGAAGAAACTAAAGGGGCCATCAACGCAGTAGATGCTCTCTTCGATAAGAAGAAGTAGCGAGTTTTATTTATTATTCATTATTGGTAGAGTCTGAAGACCATCCGGTATTATTGCCAGCCTTGGACTAGACACAATTAAGCTTCTAGCAAGTTCGTATCCTTCCTGAGGATCTCTCACCGCGGAACAATGGAATTTCTCTGTAATCAACGATTCTCTCATACGACTACAGATTATGACCTTTCTTGAATTCAGAATTTCCCAGAAGAAACGAGCCTTCTCCATACCTATCTCAAATCCAATTTCAGCCAAGACTGAAACATCCTCACTTGAACCACACTCTGACACACCTCGAACGAATCCATCAGGTCCGGGTCCTTCTGCACACTCAGCAACAAGAATAATGACTCCTCCATGTTCTGTAGCTGCGCGTCCAGCATAGAGAGCATCTATAGCATCGTACAAAGATAAATCACTGAATGAACCGCCAGCACTTACAATTGCAATGTCAGCCTTGTGCTGGAAGATTGTTTCAGTCATTTTCTTAGCTACCAATACTCCATTTTCCCAGGCAGTGTAAGGTTCACCAGAAACTATGCTATTCAGGTTACCCTTCCAATCAGGTATTGCATTAAGGATGAAATCAAGGTTTGCCAACCTAGATGCTTCTTCGAGATCGGTACATACAGCACTATCAGTAACAAAAGGACCAACTGAATGTGTTAATCGTAATTTGGAATTACGGGATATAGACTTGACTCCACTACAATGTGGTAGAACGGACATGCGCCCGCCAGTGGCACCAACAAAGACATTGGATCGAATCGTTCCTATTCCAATCTTTACATCAGCATCCATGACCACTTTGTTAACATGAACTGGTGTGCAATGAGTTGGTGTTTCGCCAATAAAACAGAGATCTTCATTCTTTCTAGAATCATGAAGAACTAACTGATAGCCGTCTCTTTGGGGTCCATCAAGTTTCTTTACTATGTCAGTTTGATTTGCAGAGTCATGGGGGTCAATTGGATATATTACCGAAATATCAGTTGGACTGGATAGTGATGCTTGAAGATATTCCAGTACAGTATTTAGAAGACTAGGAATCAAGTCAATATCTTGTTCTCCGTTAACTACAATGGCAGCCGAACTCGCACGAGATGCCATTTTCGAAAAGGGACTCGAATCTATTGGTTTCTCAAGAGACTTTACAATTGTGCGTTTAATGCTAATGTGATCTTGATCTTCTACCGTCCTTGGCAATAGCGTATCAACTGTGAGCTTTCCCGATAATTCAAGCGGAAGAGAACCATCACCATAACGTAAATCGAACCTCATCTACAATAGACCCAGAATAGTGTTGTCAACCCACCTCTTAAAGTTACCAGCAAATCACTAGGTAATGTTCATATCCGTGATTCTACCGCTAGAATAATGGAAAGGAGAATCATGCGAAATTCAGATAGACTGTTGATATTATCAATTGCACTTCTAACAGTCTATTTTGTCGTATCACTTCTTGTACAGGATTTAGTAAGTCCTGTAGCTCTTATCTATAATTGGTTACTCGATATTTCGATGCAACTTGGCTATCTTGGAGATTTCATAGTTTCATTTATTGGAAATGCAACAATTCTCTTTCCTATCCCATACCTGGGAGTGACCTTCATACTTGGGGGTCTTACTGATGACATCACAGGAGAATTCCTTTTCGATCCTTGGATTGTGGGTATTATTTCTGGATTAGGTGCTATGTTTGGAGAGATGACTGGCTATTTGATCGGATATGGTGGAGGTCAGTTAATTGAAGAAGATCAGAGGAGCTCATTCAGGGAATATATTGAAGCCCATCCGAGAATGACACCATTTGTCATATGGTTTCTTGCAGTAACCCCCATTCCTGATGATTTTCTCATTGTGCCATTAGGAGCAGCCAAGTATCCATGGTGGAAGGTTGCAATCCCCCAATTCATTGGCAAATCTATGTTCATGATTGGTATTGCTTGGGCGGGAAGATTTGGTCTGGGATTCATAGGAGATTTACTAGGGAGCACGAGTCCCGCAAGCATAACATCTCGAGGTATAGAAGTCCTAGCTCTCGTATTTGTGATAATTGGAATCTACTTACTTGTTCGTATTGACTGGGAAAAAATGATGACGAAAAATAGCGAAAAAACGGTCCTCACCAATGAACCACGTTGAATGAACGGGTTTCATTCTTCTTTCACATTTTGAGTGTAGAGTTTAGAAAAGAAATCCTGACCTGCTTTTGTGACAGATACAAAACCATCTCTGAGCATATTGCCAATTGCCACTAGATCGATCCCTGCATCTGAGATAGGTGCTTTGATCATGCCGATATCATTCATTTCTTTCAGAAGTTGCATGTATGCCCCAATTTTGTAGAGAGCTAAGAGACCTACACATTTTGTAAAAGCACGTTTAATACCTTCAACGATTGCTACTTTGGGGTCCTCGAATTCTGCAAGTGCTTTCTCAATTTCCAAGAATGTACAGCACATTGTAATAGCGTTCTCATCAGGAGCATCAGCAAAGTGACCAGGGGCTTCTAATTGAAAGGGGTCTTTCAGATGCTTGACTATCTTCAGTCTTGGAGCTTCTTCTGGAATAGACCACCATGCTCTCAAATGTTGGTCGGAGAGAGGTCTTATTTCCAGATTGCGATCTTGAGAATCATCCGAGATAAAAGCAGGGAGGAAGGAGTGCCAACCAGGAATCATTCTGAGACCTAACTTTCCTGCGACAGGCAGTTCTAAATCAAGTTTTCGAGAGCAGTAATGAACAAGATCGTATATCGCAAATTGCCTACGTTTATCCACATAGACAAAGATTGGTTCGTAATCGCCTTCGTGAGCTGGAACAGCTTGATAGTCCCACACATACAGATATTGAAGGCAAATGAGGTCGGGTGTTTCTCGCGAACGTACAACTCGACCATAAACACCGATAAAAGCGGTATCCAAAAGGGCCTGACGAGTGCCCTCTGGTATGACACCACTAAGGGATTCAGCAAGTGCCCGGTCACCACCCGTGACTCCGGATGTAACTGGAAGATATTTCGTTAGAAGAGCTTGGTCAAACTCAACGGTCACACCACTAACATGCTCAGTAAAAGTCATCTCATCAGGTTTCGGACTAACTCTAAGCAACTCTGAGTATTTTTTCTTAACCAATCCGTTCTACCTCTTACTAACAATCATACTGGATAGATTATAGAAGTTGTGACAAAGAAGAAGAATGATGAGAACTACGTTTTGTAGTCCTCATCGTAGAATTACGCAGCTCTGAATGCCAAGTATTTCTTACCAGTCTTACCATCCTCATAGTCCAACTTAACATCAGAACCTAATTTGACTTCCTCAGGCTTGAGTGGATCATACCCAAGAAGTCGTGCGCTAACCCTTGTTCCCTCAGCAAGCTCGATGATAGCTATGTAGTAAGGAGTTTCTTCTGCAAAGGCGTCAGGAGCAATGTGAATAACTGTGAAGGACACAAGTTTACCCTTTCCAGTTACGTTTGCCCATTCCATCTTATTACTTCCACAACCGTAACATGATCCCGATGGAGGAGCAATGATCATTCCACAGTTAACACACTTGTAGGCCTTGAATTGGCCGTCCTGGATATTCTGTAGATATTCTTCAACTGTTGGTTTCTCACTCATGCGTCAGCCCTCCTCATTATTGTAACAACTGCCGTAGCACCTGTTCCACCGAAGTTATGCATAATCGCTGTATCATGTTTCGATACTTGGTTAGGGCCAGCATCACCGATGAGTTCTCTGTAAAGAACTACGGCTTGCTTAACGCCGGTTGCGCCTACAGGGTGACCGACAGCTTTCAAACCGCCCATTGGATTGATTGGTTTATCACCATCAAGTGCTGTAACACCATCACGTAGGGCTTTTGCACCTTCACCTGGTTTGAAGAATCCAATGTCCTCACTTGCAATAATCTCAGCAATGGTGAAACAATCATGAACAACTGCAAAGTCCATATCTTTGGCTTCGAGTCCAGCCATCTCGTATGCAGCGCGACTTGCATCTACAGAGGCACTGAATGATGTGAGATCACTTCTGTCACATAAGTTCATAGAAGCAGATGCTTGACCAGTCCCTGTAATTTTGACGGGGAGATCTGTGTACTGCTTTGCTTTCTCAGTAGAAGTAAGCACTAATGCAGCAGCACCATCTGATATGGGTGAACAGTCAAAGAGTTTGAGGGGCCAGGCAATGTAACGTGGAGTCATTGCTTTCTCAAGTGAGATTTCCTTCTGAAACTGAGCCAATGGATTTGTTGTAGCATTCTTGTGTGCTTTAACAGCAACTCGTGCCATATCTTCCTCGGTTGTACCGTACTTCTGCATATGTGCAACAGCAGCGATACCAAAAACTCCTGGAAAAGTTAGACCCATGCTTGATTCAAATTGATCATCAGCAGCAGCGGCCAATGCTTCTGTTGCCTTGTTCGTGGAAACAGAAGTCATCTTCTCAACTCCAGCCACTAGGACTGTGTCATACATTCCTGATTCAATAGCCATGACACCCGCACGCAGAGCAGTTGCACCAGAGGCGCACGCATCCTCATGACGTGTTGCTGGAATGCCTTTCATTCCGGCAAAATCCATCAATAATGGTGCAGTGTGACCTTGATGCACTAACATCTCAGGAATGAAACTTCCAATGAAAGCAGCCTGAATGTTCTTCTTTGGAACACCAGCATCGACAGTAGCCTTGTCCACAGCTTCTGAGAACATCTCTCTTAGAGTAACTCCCTTATGGACTCCAAACTTGGTCTGTGCTGCACTTACAATGTTCGTATTATTTAGGGGCAAGTAGTGTACACACCTCGTCTTACGTTATTTTTTCTGATGATTTAACCTATAAAAACTGGTAGGGAATCTGCAATTTTGTAGGGAATTAGATGTCTTCAGGTTTTAGTATCACTCCGAAGACATAATAAGTCAAAGTTAAACGACCAGTCGGGATTTACGATGGACTTCTCACTATCGGAAAAAGAACAAAAGCTTTGGGAACGAGCCAAAGCATTCACGCTTGAACATGTAACACCACGAGCTCATGAGTTGGAGAAAAAGGATGAGTTCCCGAAAGAGGTCGTTCAGAAGGCCTATGAGGCGGGACTCATGAACCTTCATATTCCGACTGAAGCTGGTGGACCTGGACTATCTTTACTTTCTGAAACATTTGTTTCGGAAGCAACGGGATACGGGTGCGCAGGAATAGCTACAACAATCATGTGCAATAACTTGGCCTTTACACCACTTGTTGTCGGTGCTACAACTGAGCAGCTTAAGAAATATGTCGAGCCGCTAATTACTGGAAAAGAACCCAAGTTTGGAGCATTTTGCTTAACTGAGCGCGGTGCTGGTTCTGATGCGGGAGCTGTTGCAACTCGTGCAGAGCGAGATGGAGACGAGTATGTCATTAACGGGATCAAGTGTTACATAACTAACGGACCTCAGGCATCACTCTTCACAGTTTTTGTAACAACCCAACCCGAACTCAAGACTAAGGGACTTTCTTGTTTCATGGTGCCCAAGAGCAAAGCCACAAAGATTGGACACATCGAAAACAAAATGGGACAGAAGAACTCTGTTCAGAGTGAAGTAATCTTTGAGGATGCACGTGTACCAAAAGACTGTTTGGTTGGCAAAGAAGGAGACGGGTTCAGGATAGCAATGACTACTCTAGATAAGACTAGAGCAGGAATAGCAGCAATAGCAACTGGAGTTGCTCAAAGATCTGTAGATGAGGCTGCGAAATTTGCTAATATTCGCCATCAATTCGGTCAATCAATTGGCAGGTTCCAAGGAATCAGTTTCTTGCTAGCCGATATGGGTGCACGAGCGGCTGCTGCTAGACATCTGACTCGTTACGCTGCATGGATGGCTGATCAAGGCATGCGGAACTCGAAAGATTCTGCATTTGCAAAATTCTTTGCAGCTGACGCAGCAATGCAGAATGCGACTGATGCAGTTCAGATCATGGGAGGTTATGGTTATCTCACAGAGTATCCAGTAGAGAAACTCATGAGAGATGCAAAGCTTCTTCAAATATATGAAGGCACAAATCAGATTCAACGTCTTGTTGCTGGCACAAGCATTCTCAAAGAGAGTGCAAATCTTGACACTGGTTTTCATGTCAAATATGATGGAAGAGACGCACCAATAATGTAAATCAAGTGGAGCTGCCTGGGAATTAACTCAGGCAGTTCAACTGTTTTCTATGTTCTACTGACTTGCAAAAGTAGTGCATGAGTTACTTACTTAAGACAGATAATACTCGACCAGATAATCAAAGGTTGGAGTATCATTCCTTGGACGAAAATGAAACAATCCGGACAATAAAGAGTCGTCGTGCAATCAGAGATTATGATACCTCAAAAGATGTACCAGATGACTTAGTCTACAAGGTAATCGAAGCTGGTGGATTTGCGCCTAGCGCCGAAAATCAGCAACCGTGGAGAGTAATCGTTATTCGCGACAAGAAGTTACAGGAGTTTATTGGTCAAATTGCTGTTGAACGAACAATCCTGCTTTTCGGCCGAGCCACTCCAAGAGAAGAGCTTGAACGAAGACTCGATTACATCAAATCGAAAGCAAGTCGTGAACGTACGATTGACATCCTTATCTCAGGAGAGCGCTTTGAATATATCAAGGGGAAACCTGAAACCTATGGTGCCCCGGTTTTGCTCGTTCTTGCTGTAGATCAAACACATGTTGGTAACTCACAAGCTACTCTTCGAGGAACTGGAGGAGTTTATGGCTGGTCAAGTCCACGTCACGCAGTCATTGCAGGTTCAATGATGATGGAGAACATGTCTCTTGCTGCAGCATCACTAGGGCTTGGGAGCTGTGTATCATCGGTGCAGCTAGATCATTTTGATGACGTAGGTGCAGTTTCACAGAAGCTTGGAATTCCATACCCACACTGGGTTCCTATACTTTGTCTTACTTTGGGCTATGCGAAAAATGAACGCACTCTAGGTCCACCACGACAAGGACCTGAGGAGATTGCTTTCCTCAATAAATGGGGGACACCATTCGTAAAGGAGGGTAAGAAATGACTGACCTAGATATTCTAAGAACCAGTTTCGTTGCATTCATTGATGGTCTCTGGTGGAGTCTCCGTGAGAACACCGGTCCACTCTCAATGTATGAGGGTTATGGTGGGGGCTTCAAGCAAATGGGTGAAGAGATTGCTGAAGCAAATGGTGGAAAGGGAGCAGAAGCAGCAGCTGAGATTGCTGGTCAAATCTTCAGAGCCATAGGTCTCGATGTTGAAGTTAACAAGAGAGAGGTCATTGTAAAATCATGTCCGGTCTGGAACAGGATTCTAGAGAGAGGATTAGAATTCTCTTTCCATGTTGAAACGATATGCTGGATGCCTATGCTAGAAGGTATTGGTGAAAAGACCAAAAGTAAACCAAAAGCAGAAGCATCATTGCGTCTCATCCATATTGACAAGGCGAAGGCTGAATATAAGATTTCTAAAGCAAAGAAAGCTTTAGAAAAAGGAATTATCACAAAAGAAGACTACGATAAGCAAATAGGTTTACTTGAGAAGAGTTTAGAGGGTCCTACAAGGTACGGGCTCTACAGATTTGAGTAAATCAAAAAAGCAGGCTGAAACCAATGGAAACCCTAGAGAAGGCAGGATTGGCAGTCAATTACAACAAGGTGCCAGCTACTAAACCTAAGACTCTGCCCAAGAAAGTCCATATCTGGGATGAAACACTCAGGGATGGTGAGCAGACTCCTGGTGTGGCATTGACAATTGATGAGAAGATCGAAATCGCAAAGATGTTGGATGATGTCGGGACTGCCATTGTGGCAGTCGGGTTTCCGGCTGTTAGTGATGCTGAAAAGAAAGCAGTGAAAGCAATTGCAGATGAGGGGCTCTCAAAAGCTACTGTTGCAGCACCAGCAAGAGCAGTCATTCAAGACATTGAGGCTTGTATAGATGCAGGAGTAGATGAAGTTCCAATATTCATTGCGACATCAGACTTCAGACTGAAGTACCAGCTAAGAATGACCCGTGATGAAATGCTAACACGCCTTACTGAGTGTATCGAGTTTGGAAGAGAGCACGGTCTTGTAATCGACTATATTGCTGAAGACTCGACGCGAAGTGACATGGAATTTCTTTGTCAAGCATTTCAGACAGCGATTGATGCTGGGGCAGATAAAATCTGTGTTGCGGATACTGTTGGTTTTGTCAGACCAGAAGTGATGAGACATATCATGAGGGAGATCAAATCACGACTCTGGACTAAAAGCAAGTACAAAGTACCAATGTCTGTGCATTGTCATGATGACTTTGGTCTAGCAAATGCAAACACATTGGCCGCAATTGAAGAAGGGGTCACCTATCCCCAAGTCTGTGTGAATGCATACGGTGAGAGAGCTGGTAATGCCGCCTTTGAAGAAGTTGTGATGGCTCTGGAAGAGCTTTATGGTATAGATACAGGGATTGAAACAGAGAAACTCTACGGTCTCTCAAGACTTGTTGAGAAGAACTTCATTATTCCTATACCACTTCATAAAGCAATTTGTGGGGATAATGCATTCACTCATTCAAGCGGAATCCATTCTCATGGACAATTAACTCATTCAATGACCTATGAACCGATCAGCCCCTCAAAGGTTGGTCGGAAGAGGGAATTCCATCTAGGCAAATTTGTAGGTAGGCACTTTGTTGAATATCTACTAAAAATGGGTGGTGTAAATGCAACCCCCGAGCAGGCAAGAGAGATTACGGATAGAGTGAAGAAAACCCATGAGGAGCAGAAGAAACTCCAATCCCACGCTGCTTTTGAAAACATCAAAGCAAACCTTCGTGCTCTTAGAACAGGGGTCTCCGAACGTGAGTTTTGGGCGATTGTATTTGATGTGATCTGAGTCTACTTGTTCTACTCTATACTTTTAGCTACTCTGCTTCTTTGCAGAACTCCGACGTCCATCAATACTATTCCGACTAAAAATAGAAGTCCGAATATGGTTAGAACCGTAATCTCCAGTATGTAAGTAGCTACATTGAGACCTGAGAGCCAATGTCCCATCATGAAGAAGTAGGCTACTTCAGTAATCAGAAAGATTGTAGCGATTAGGAGTGCAAACTGAATTCCTCTCTTAAAGGTCAATGTAGCCGAATTGGCTTTTTGTGTGACTGCACTCATTATCTTCGAGGCTTCTGAATCTTCAATCAGCACAAATCTGCCTTGAGTAAGTTGAGTTGCTACAAACTCATCAATCTTGGAAGATTCCATATTGGTGATGGGTGCGGTGATATATACAGCGCGCATGAACTTGTAAGCGGCACCCCCACTCAGTAAGGTCAGTACTGCAATTACTATGAAGACAATTGCTACGCTCCAAAATGCAAACAGAGCGAGGACAGCAATCAAAACTGCAAACATGCAGACAATTTCGCCCATGCCGCCTGAGCTCTCTACTCCACCTTCAAACAAGAAGCTAAGGCGTTGCATTATGCCCATACTTATCCATGTTCCATAGTAATCATCGTCAGATATTCCCAAAATATTCATAGCTGATTCGCCAACCTCTTCCTTCTTTCCACCATAGATTGTGATGGAAGTCTCTGGAACATCTGGTGAATCTGTAGTGTTATCCTGCGTGCTCATTATTTGAAACTCTCCTCAGCCTTATATCCGACAGTCTTCTGATTTAATAGTTCGTATCATTGGCAAAGCATGGTCCACCGATTGCTTTTTCATTAACGAGCGGCTGTTACCAGTCTATATCGGACCCATAGAGTTGATTACCATGACAATATACGCACTTGGAAACAAGACACCAGAAATCGCTTCAACAGCCTTTATTCACCCACAGGCTTCAGTAATTGGCGATGTAAAAATTGGAGAACGGGTCTTTGTAGCACCAATGGTTTCAATTCGAGGAGACAGAGGACCAATACGAATCGGTGATGAAACAAATGTCCAAGATGGTGTTGTGATTCATTCAGATCCAAGATTCACAACTAAGATTGGAAATCGAGTGAATATAGGCCACAATGCATCTATCCATGCGGAAGAGATAGGAGATCACGCGGCTATTGGGATGGGAGCTGTCCTCATGCTAGGAAGTAAAGTTTCTGAAGGTGTGCTAATAGGGAATTGTGCATTACTGCATAACCGAACAGAAACTAAACCCTACACTGTATACGCAGGAGTACCAGCAAAGTACATGCGAGAATTTGGACCTGATGATCCTGCTAGGCATGCAATAAGTATCTACGTTGACTCATATGTCGAGAATGCAGAATTCTACCCTAATAATCTGAAAGTTATTGATGAGTAGAAGGGCATAACCATATCTTTATTATACTATTAACGATAGTTAATAATAGTTGAGCATTATGGATAACACAATTGAAGGAAAAATCATATCCAAACAAATGGGTGTTTTTGGAAGCAGACAATTAGTTTACGGCTATCTAGGAATTGAAACTCCAAGCGGTCAGCAAAAAATTGTGAAAGTTGACGCATTCACATGGTATGAAACCTTAGAAGTTGGAAGTCAAGTCATTGTTGAGATTACCAATCTTGGTGACACAGATATCATCGTTGCACATAAGATAAGATTCAATCAAGATCTCATGACGATCACTGATAGTACGAGTGCCGCAATAGCTACTCCATAAGCAAATTCAGAATAATATTTCATTGTTCAGATGGATACAGTTATAGTTATTCAGGAAACGAAACCGGTTGGCGTATTATTATGCAGAAAATCGTTACAGGACAAATTACCGCTTCAGACATCAGTACTATGGGAAAAACCCACTATGGGTATCTCGGGATTGCAACTGATGCTCATGAGAGTCTCAAAATAAAGGTGACTGCATTTACAAAGTTCGACACTCTGGATGTAGGAGCTAAAGTGACCATCGAGCTAGAATCAGTTGGCAACGAAGATCTTCTCACCGCTACGAAGATTAGCAGTTCAGTCTAACAGTTCAGCTAAACTTTTAGCAGAGAAGTGCATTGTTTCTCCTACCAAATATAGGACTATATCCATATGCCAAAGCTACCGTTGAAATATTTTTGTTATGTGTGTGGTCAACAGAATGATCTAACGCTGAAAATCCCAATTGCTCCGAAAATGAGTAGAGATGAAATCACCTGTTCTAATTGCGGAGACGTAACTAATCTCCTGCTTACATCCTGCCCAGAGTGTAAAGAGTCATTCAAGTATTTTCTCTCAGATCTTGATTTTCCGCACGAGTTGACGACTTTGGCGGATGTATATGTAAAACTGATACGTGGCATTAAGAACTCCCTTTCCGAAGTTGTTGAAGAGTTCAAGGTTCCTTTACCAAAACGTTGGTCGGTTAAATTGGATTGCCAATGTGGAAAGGAATACCCAGCTGAGATACCTTTACCTCAGCTATAGTAACTCATCAGGTCTGACTAAGCAACTATAATTTCGTAATCCAACAATGTTGGACACTTCAGTGTGTTTGCCACCGGACATGTCTTATGAGCCATTTCGATTGCACGTTCAATCTTAGCTTTTTCTGCTTCATCATCAATTGTTACTTTGACCTTGATCTCGATTTTCTCAAAGCTCCAGATTCCTTCGTCATTCTCACTCATCAAACCAGTTGATTCAACTTCAATGTTGGAGAATGCTGTGTGAAAACTCCCAGCTGCTTTGAATATTGAAAGGCTGAAGCACGAAGCAGATGCTGCTAGTAACAGCGTGTAAGGAGAGAGGTGTTTCTCTGGTGCATCTGGCCACCAGTCTGGTGGAGATGTTACCTCGAACTCATCGTTGTTTAGAATCTTCACACCGATAAACATCGGGCGAGTGACACGAGTACTCAGATTGTACACATGATCGGACATAGTTAATAAGTAATTAACAATTGTTAATAAACTATTCGGGTGTGGTTGGTTGCTCAACTAATATCTCAAAGTTTACATGAACAGGACATTTCATTGAGTTTGAAATCACGCAATAGCGATGTGCGCGTTCTGCTGCTTTTGTCATCCGTTTCTTGTCTTTATTTGTGGGAACAATAATTGTTGGACGGATAGTGATTTGCTCAAACTCCCAGCCAAACTCACCCTTCTGAAGTGTTCCTGTTGCGCGAATCTTGAAAGAAGTGAACTCTGCATGAAAGCGTTTCGCAACTCCTGATAATGAAACACCGTAACATGCAACTGTAGAAGCGACAAACAGATCTTCTGGTGAGAGGGTTCCCTTCGGACCGTCTGGCCAGAAGTCCAGAGGAGAAGCTACTTCAAAATCAGGTTTTCCATCAATCTCAATCGTGACTATCTTTTCTCGTACCCAATGACTAGTCATATCATATCGATGTTCTTCTTGATCGTCGTTTGGCATATCAGAAAAGGAATTTTACTTGCTGAATAGGGTTTTGTTACCACAATATTGTAGGAATTTTTCCGAGAGTGAGGCTTATATGGAACTTCAGCACTATGTAACATGGTGGTCAGGCGGCTAGTGGGGCATTTGTTTTCTGTAACATGCCCTCATAACTCCCCCCTACCATTTGCCTTGTTGGCGCTGGCCACCAACTTCTACTTCTCAAACAGATCTTTTAGCATGTCTACGGCATTTTTGTACTTGGCAACTCTTTCGGGGATGTTAATCTGATCACCTGAAGCAGGTTCT
>JAUWOU010000049.1 GCA_030612005.1 Candidatus Thorarchaeota archaeon
AGTGTCGTTCCTGGACGGACAGCTTCAAGTTTGTCCAATTTACAATGAACGATTTATGTTCAAACGCAAAACAGAAGGGGAAGAATCTGACAAGCTTCAAGATATTCTTGAGGATGAGATTTTTGGTGACGATGATAAACCCGATTCTTCCAAGGTTTCTGACTCATCTACTGAGTAAGCATACGATATCGCTCACTACGTAACTCTTAAGTGATTGACCATCGATTTTGATACTATTCTAGGTGACAAGATTGACAAGAACAAGTATTACAGAAGTCAAGTGTGAAAAGTGCAAGACCATATATGAGGCTGAAGTAATTGATCACATTGACTTGTCGGAAGATCGCGACATCATTAAGGTGCTCAAGACCGGAAAAGCAAATCGTGTTCAGTGTTCCAAGTGCAAGAAAGTTATGTACCTCAACAGGAGTATAGTTGTTAATTTTGAACCTGAGAGCCACATTGTTCTATTTGATCCCAAAGCTCGAACCAATGCTCAAAAAGAAGCCCTCAATCAAGATTATCATAATGTTATTACTTTCAATGAAATTTTACAAGAGGTTGGTGAAGAAACCGAATTCACGGTACTCTCCAGCCTGAGTAAGTTTAAGGTTCTTCTTGACCAATACATGAAGGCTCACAGTTAATTCTACTAGAGCTTTCTCTTGCCCAATAGAAATTCCTCTACCCACCGTTCTGCTCTGTACATAGTTGTTGGTGCAGGAGGCATTTTGAAGCCATATGCTGAAATCGATTCGAGTGATCCAGCCAAACCTCTCTTCAGGGCTAGTTTTGTTCCTCTTATTGCATCCAGTAAGATTGGACCTGCGTTTGGTCCATCTGTGACTTCCATTCTAATGTCGATCTTAATTGGAGCGCCACCAAATTGACGACCACTAATGCAGAAGAACGAGTCGCGATTATTATCCATGAAGTCCACGTAATCGCTTGAACCTGCGACAAGCGGTGCATCATATGGAAGGTCTTGAGAGATTGCTTCGCTCTTTACACCTCTCTTCCTCATCCTTCCTCTGTAGTGTGAGTCAAGTGACTCTGCTCCACCACCAACATCGAGCTGGTAGCTTTTGTCGACTTTGACACCGCGAGAAACCAGAAGCTGCAATATACTGCGATGTAGAACTGTGGATCCAAGCTGGTCTTGGATATCATCACCAACAAGAGGTAGTCCTGCTTCTTCAAACTTCTTACTCCATTCGAGGTCTGATGCGATTGGAATTGGTGCGCCATTAATGAAAGCGCATCCTGCTTTCAACGCCATATCTGCGTAGTACTTTGTAGCATCTTCTGCTGATCCTGGCAATAGATTGAGTAGAATCTCTGCACCTGAGTCTTTGAGAACTTTTACAACATCTGCATCTGAAGCGTCTGATACAGTAACGAGAGCTCTTAGAATATCATCAACACCATCAAGCAATGGTCCCTTCACGACTTTGATTCCTGTCTTGGATATCTCTTTGAATTTAATGACATTATTTGGTTTAGCAAAAATTGCTTCTGATAGATCAAAACCAACCTTTGTGTCTGCAACATCAAATGCTGCTACAAATTGAATGTCACCAACATGATATCCTGCAAAATCCGGATATGATAATCCCTCAGTTTCTTCTTCTGTCTTTGCGTTCTTGTAGTATTCCACTCCCTGAATGAGAGCGCTTGCTACGTTTCCGACTCCGACGATAGCTACTTTAATTCCGTTCAGCGGTGCCACCTCTAGTTCTGTTTTTACGATTTCTGGTTCTTAACTTAAAAAGTTATTCTATAGACATAGAATAGTCAAATGATTGTTAGTGAGGCAGGAGACTTATGTAGGTATGTTACGTATGTACTGGTGGACGACTGGTCAATGCCACGTTGCTCATGCGTTGCCAAAAAATTCGTGGGAACGACGCACTCGCTTTGCATTGGTTCATACGAATGTTCTGTCGCAGGAGATTCGTCTTCCACCTTAGGGTTCAGGGAGATACCGAAGCAATGTGTGAACTGAGCACCACTCATGATTAAAGAGAAAAGAGATGAGGGTGGACCTCAAAAAAAGTCCTAGGCTGTTGGCCTTCGTCCACCTTAGTTTTGTAACGAATAGTATTCTACTCAAGACGTTGAGCGAGAAGGTCTAAGATATCCACTACTTTGATGTTACTTTCAATACTTGCTGCACCATCTTTCAGATTATGTTCACAGAATGGGCAAGCAGTGGCCAATATTTCAGCACCAGTATCTTCAGCATCCCTAATCCTATCCGCGGCGATCTTCTTTGCAAGACCTGAATCATACGAGCGGAGACCTCCACCAGCACCACAGCACATCGCTGCTTCTTTGTTAGTGTTCATCTCAACAAGTTCCAATCCTGGGATTGCCTTAATGACCTCTCTTGGTTCTTCGTATACTCCAAGAGCTCTACCAAGGTGGCAAGGGTCATGCCAAGTTATTTTCTGAGTCTTGTCGGATTTTTTCAGCTTAAGTTTACCAGATGTGATCAATGACTGAAGATATTCTACAACATGCAATACTTCTGGCATATCGAGCCCGAACCTTTCTCTGAAATCTTCTCTTAGAGTTTTAAGACATCCAGCACATGTTACAAGGATCTTCTTTGCACCAGATTTCAATATCATATCAAGTGCTTTCTCAGCATTCTCTTTTGCTTCAACCACCATGCCTGTTCTGATCATGACTGAGCCGCAACATGGTTCATCTTCAAGAACAGCAAAATCAACACCTGCTGCTTTGAGTACTTTTGCAGTAGAAATAGCGGTTTCTGGTAGTTTAAGACCTGCAGTGCAACCTGTGAAGTACAGGACTTCTCCAGTGCTAGGAATATCAAAGCCCACCTCTTTTACCCAGTTTCTTCGAGTCTTGTTCTCATCTACGTATGGATTGTTATTTTCAATAATCTTCTTTGCAATTGTGTCACGGGTTTCGTTGGGAATCTCATTGAGAACTTGACGAACTGATTCTAAGCATTTAGCAGGATCAAACTCCGCGGCACAAATTGATGTACAGCTACCACAGAGAGTACAGGTGTACAGAGATTCAGCATTCTCTTCAGTTTTCTCAAGCCTTCCTTCAATAAGAGCGATAGCTACCTGAATCCGTCCTCTCATGAAGCTTGTTTCAAAACCTGCAGTATTCTTCCATACAGGACAAACTCCATCAAAGCCCATCTTCTCGTATACGGCATCACGGCAAATGCCGCATCTTCTACATTGTGCTAGGTTTTCCATTAGTTCTTCTAAGTCAACTTCAGTCATTTTAGATGCCTCCAAGTTTTCGTGGGCTCATGATTTTTTGTGAATCGATTGTTTTCTTCACTAACTCTAGCAAAGCCATGTAACTGTCCATTCCTTCAATCGCATCGGACCAGTATTCTGCCATTTTGAAAGGTACTGCTCCTGTCTTGAAGAGTGCCTTTGCTAGTTCCTTGTGAGCATCCCGAATCTTCTGTTCGTCTTCGGGGTCCTGTGGGTCAAAGTAGAGGTGGGGATATGCATTGAATGAACTATGCCCAGATACGAATCCTGCAGTGTGCCCGAGGAAACCGTACTTGTCCATCGCTTTGCGAATCACTTCTACTGATTGGTGGGCATTTGTTGGGGTTTGGTGATGATACAAAGTACGCCAATGCCATCCGTGAACATAGCAAGCTCGAACAAAGAACCAGAGTCGACCATTCCATTCCTGTTTTGGTAATTGAGAGATTCCTATGACGTGACCACCATTTTTCACACACAACTTCTTTGCAAGTTTTGCATCACTTTTCATCAAATCTTCTCTGACACTGCCAATTGTCATGGACACCGTACTGAAAGGCCATTCATGCGCTGGAATACCTAGTTCTTCTCCAATCATATCCATGAAGAGCTCAAGAACGGGTCCTTCGTACAATGATGTGAATATCCCATTGATATCATGCTGTTTAATATCAACCATGAAATGTTCAGATTGCTCATGGGTTTCAAAACCATAAGTATTGTAATCATAGAATTTGTATCGTTTGTAGACCTTCATCGAGACCTTAGTAATGATTCCAAAACTACCAAGGGATCCGATAAAGAGACCAGTTATGTCTGGACCAAAGGAGTATCTCTGGTATGGGCCTGATGCATTAGGATTTGCCTCGGAACCTGTTGTGATTATTGTCCCGTCAGGCAGAACAACTTCAATCCCTAGAACTAGTTCACCAATACAACCGTAGAGGCTAGAGCCTGGTCCCGCCCCATTTACAGATACATTACCTGCTACAGTACAAACCAAAGCTGATTCTGGATACACTGGTAGGAGTAGATCATGTTCTTTGAGATACTTCTCTAATTCTCCAAATGTAACACCTGCACCAACTGTCACTGATCGAAGTTCTTTGTGCAGTGTAATCTCTTTTAGACGCATCAATTCAACTACAAGACCGTCTGGTTCTGGAATCACTTCTTCTTGTAGACTGGAACCTCCTGAACGCGGAGTTACCGGGATTTTATTCTCACCTGCTATCTTCAGAATCTCGCATACTTGCTCCTTGTTAGCAGGTCTGACTACCGCACCAGGCATAATCGGATCAGATGCCATTGATGCTGACTGAGTATAAGTGAGAAGAACGTCGGGTCTTGTCGAGATGAACTCATCTCCAACAATTCTTGATATATCATCAATGACCTTCTTTTTCATCTATTCACCCTCTCCTTCAATTCTAGGGATTGCGCTTGGACTCATGATATTGTTTGGATCAATTGCCTTCCGGAAACCTTTCAAAAATTCAAGATATGGTTCCATCTCGGTTATTCCATCAACCCAGTATGGTGCTAGCTTGAAGGGAACTGCTCCCGTTTTGAATAAGCGTTTAGCTAATTCCTTATGAGCTGCCTTTGCTTTTCCTTCATCTTCTTCATCTTGAGGGTCATAGTAGATCTGAGGATAATAATTGTAGGAAGAATGACCGGACTGGAAACCAGCAGTGTGACCTAGGACGCCAAATTCATCAAAGATTGGCCACATCTCTTCAAGTGTTCTATGCCATTGTGATAACGTTTGGTGATGATACAAAATTCGCCAGTGCCAACCGTGAATATACGATGATCTTACGAACTCTCGCATTCTATCATTCCATTCTTCTCTAGGTAGTTCAACGATACCAATGACATGACCACCAGCTTGCTCACAGATTTCTTTGGCAGCTTTACTATCACTGACAAGTTGGTCCTCACGAACTCGACCAATCACCATTGAAACAGTAAAGGGTGGCCACTCGTGTTGTGGGACCCCATATTCTTCCCCGACCATCTCAAGGAAGAAATCCAGAATTCGACCTTCATAGATAGATATCCAGGTTGCACTGATTTCATTCTCCTTACATTGGAGAATAAATTTTTCTGCCTCTTGAGGAGTTTCGAAACCATATGTGTTGTAGTCGAAGTGATGCATTCTCTTGAAGATTTTAAGAGATACCTTGGTAATGATTCCAAAGACCCCCAAAGAACCAATGAATAGACCCGTGAGGTCTGGACCGAATGCATAACGAAGGAACGGTCCTGGTGCATTTGGGTTGGCTTCAGAACCTGTTTGAATAATTTCGCCATTTGGCAATACGACTTCCAAACCTAAAACTAGCTCGGCGATACAACCGTATTTTGGAGAGCCGAAACCTGAACCATTCACTGCAACATTTCCAACAACTGTGGCCGATAGAGATGAGCCCGGATATACTGGCAACCAGAGATCATACTGGTTGAGAAATTTGTCTAGATTTCCAAAATTGATTCCAGATCCAACAGTGACTGATCGTAGATCCTGATAGACCTTAATTTCAGTCAATCGAAGTAGGTCAATTACAAGACCATCTTTCTTAGGGATAACTTCTCCCTGTAGACTTGAACCTCCCGCTCGGGGAGTCACTAGTATCTTGTGTTCATTAGCAATTTTCAGTATCTCAGAAACCTCTTGAGTATCTGCTGGTTTAACTACTGCGCCAGGTATTACTGGATCATAACTAGTTGATGCTGATGCCGAGTAAGTGAGAAGAACATCTTTTCTTGTTGAAATGAATTCTTCACCAACAATTGCTGTAAGCTTCTGCACTACACTATGGTCCAATTTGGGAACTCCAGAGAAACAAGTTCTTAGAAGATGTGTCTAATCTTCATGAGATCTGAGGTTGAACCTTTGATTTTGAGTTTCCTCTTCAATAGTGCACTTGCTGCACTCGTTTCTTCGAGGAATAATTTGCGAATAGTATCTTCGTCACTCTGGATTTGCATATCAGGATTGTCAATTGATCCTGCGTGAATTGTGATGTTGTTATCTGCAACAAGGAAATGGTATACCACGTCATTTTTGAGCGTTAAAAGAACGGTACGCTCCCAGTCTTTGATTGCTTCTCTGGTCTTCTCTTTCTCAAGGCCTTCAGCGAGTTTTTCTTGCATGAGTTCAAGTAATTCGTCAGTCATTGTAAATCAATCCGATGCCATGGCTCATTATACGCGAGTTATAGTTGTTTTGTTGGAGAGTTTAATGATGGGTTGGGTTATTTTCTATGCTCCTTAACAATATCAATAAATTTCCTTACATTCTCTGTAATGACCTCAAATTTACCCTCACTGATTGCTTTCTTATCTGTAATTGCGCCACCAACTCCCAATGCAAAGGCACCAGCATCAAGCATTGGACCCGCAGTTTCTAGATTTACACCACCTGTTGGAACCAATGGAATCTGTGGTAGCGGACCTCGGATTGCCTTAAGGTAGGATGCTCCTCCAACAGTACCACACGGAAATACCTTCACAGCATCTGCACCCATCGTGTATGCATCATAGATTTCGGTAGGTGTTAGAGCACCAGGGATAATAGGTTTCGAGAATTCCTTTGCAGTATCTATCAATTCTCGAGAGTAATTTGGACTTACGATAAATTCACTCCCTGCATCTATGACCTCACGTGCCATCTTACCATCTAGAACAGTTCCAGTACCTATCAGCACTTTTTCACCAAATTGCTCTACGAGTTTCTTCACAACGTCAATGGCACCTGGAACACTCATTGTAACTTCAATGATGAACACATCTGCACAGAGAAATGCATCTGCAACTTTGAAGGCTATATCTGCTGATTCTACTCGGATAATTGGAATGAGTGCAGTATCATAGATGAGTTTCATTGCTTTTTCTTTGTTCCACATAATAATCACCTGTCTATCCTAAGTCCTCTTTCACGCCCTTTGATCAACTTCTCAACTTCTTCCTTGTACACAAAGGCTAGGTCTCCTGGAACAGAATGTTTCAGTGCAGAGAAAGCAGAACCAAAATCAACAGCTTTCTGTAAATCTTTCAGTTCAAGATATCCGTAAATGAATCCCGCACTGCAGGAGTCTCCTCCTCCAAGTCTATCGATCACTTCAACATCATAAGTCGGACTCCTGTACACCTTACCATTAGAATAAGCAAAGACAGACCATTTGTTTAGCAACACAGAGGGAGTTTCTCTGAGCGTGATTACAACAACATCAAAGCCAAACTTGTCCGTGAGTTTGGCAGCTACATCTTCATAGTCCTTACCTTCGATGCCATAGACTACCTTTGTATCCTCTTCAGTTGCGATTAGAACATCAATATATTCTGAAGCAGGTTCAGTGAACTTCTGAGCTTCTTTCGGAGTCCATAATTTTCCTCTGTAGTTTACATCGTATGAAACCTTGCAGCCCTGTTCTTTAGCAATCTTCAGAACTTCAGTTGTTGATTCTGCACAACTTGAGCTAAGAGCTGGGGTTATGCCACTCGTATGAAATAGTTTGGTTCCTTTCAGTATCTTTGTCCAATCAACCTCACCAGGTTTGATTTTGCTGATTGCTGAATGTTCTCGATCATAGATCACTCTGTTTGTCCGAGGTGCGGCTCCAAACTCCACATAGTAGACTCCGCATCTACTATTGGGGTCTAATTGTATATGTGATATATCTACACCATGCTCTCTTGCTTTGTTTCTAATGAAATGACCTATTGAATTATCTCCAAGTTTTGTAACATATGCAGAGTTCAGTCCAAGTCTAGCACAAGCTACTGCTACATTCATTTCAGCACCACCAGCATGAGCATTATAGCTGGTTGTCTGTTCGAATCGCATGAAATCTGGTGGTGAAAGTCTTAACATCACTTCACCAAAGGTGACAACATCGTAGGTCATACATATCAACTCAAAGTTAGTATAACTTAGTTTATGCAAGTCCATGCAAGTCCAGCATATGTTAAATCTCTTCCCGAGTATGCCCATTATTAAACAGTGAACTCGGTCCTTGCAATGACCTCGTCTTGTACAAATGGATCCAATTCTATGAAGTACGCACTGTATCCCGCAACTCTAACAATGAGGTCTCGGTGCTGCATCGGATTCACCTTGGCATCCTCAAGGGTCTCTTTGGATACTACATTGAATTGAACGTGGAATCCACCCATCTGAAAATATGCGTCAACCATTCCAATGAACTTCTTGCGTCTCTGTTCTGTATCGAAGAAGTCTGGAGTGAATTTCATGTTGTACAGAGTTCCATTGTAGCAGAGTGAATGATCCAACCTCGCTACAGATTTCATAGCTGCAGTAGGACCTTGTGTATCCCTGTTCTGAGTTGGAGATACTCCATCGGACAACATTACTCCGGCCTTTCTTCCGTCTGGTGTTGCACCTAGTGCGTCACCTTGAGGGATATACATTGATACTGAAAATAAGGCTCCATGGTAAGGTCCATTTCTTGTGGTCATTCTACTCTGAATAGCATTGCAGAAAGCTCTTCCAGTATCACGAGCTAGAAAATCTACTTTTTCAATATCGTTTCCATACTTACATGAGTCATTTTCTAGGCGTACCCGAAAATCTTCATGACCTTCATAATCATTATCAAGAATCTCTAGCATTTCGTCGAAGTTCAGTACCTTATCTTCGAAGATGTACTTCCTTAAGGTTGCCAATGAATCCGCAGCAATAGCGACTCCTACTCCCATTATTCCTCCAGAATTGTAAGTCGATCCCCCATCCTGCATCGTTTTACCATTAGTAAGACAACCCTCGAGTAATGATGAGATAAAAGGTGTGGGTTTGTGTTCCGCTAGAACACCTGCAGCTTGTCTATCTGCGAGAGTAAGAAGTTCAATTGTGTAGTCTATTTGTTCTTCGTATGCTCTCTGTAATTCATCGAAATCAATAAACCCTCTAGGATCTCCTGTTTCTTTCCCAACTAATTCTCCTGTTTTAGGATTTCTACCATTATTGAGCGTAATTTCCAATATCTTTGGGAGATTCACATATCCAATGTTAGGTCTCGGATCCGATTTACCTTCAATGATTGGTTCAACACACCCTAAGATGGAGTAGTTATTTACATCACTCACTTCAGTCCCTTTGTCAAGCATCATGGGAATGATGGCTTCATCATTGAAGAGCCCTGGCATACCTAAGCCCTGCGAAACTACCTCCACAACTTGTAACTTCAGATCCTTCGGAGTATTCTTGTGCCATCTGAATGATACTGTTGGTTGCGTCACTCTGATGTTTGATGTTGCTTCAAGAACCAGCTTCGTAATTTCATTACTCGAATCATTTCCAGTACTATCTTGTCCACCGATGGTAAGATTCTGAAACATTGGATGACCTGCGAAAGCAATGCTATAGTACTCGTTTCTGAGTTTGATTAGTGAGGTGAATTTCACCCATAGCATCTCAAGCAGTTCCAAAGCTCCTTCTCTGGTTATTCTGTTCTTGTTGATGTCCTCTTGATAGAATGGATGCATGTACAGATCAAATCGACCCGTGGACATAGAATGCCCATTTGACTCAGTCTGAATCAATAGATGTACGAACCAGAATGATTGTAGAGCTTCACGAAAAGTTTTTGCCGGTTCAGCTGGAACCTTGGCACATATTCTAGAAATCTCCAAAAGTTCCTCTTTTCTCTGAGTATCTGCGGCATCTTCTGCCATCTTTGAGGCAAGGCTAGAGAACCTCTTGGCAAATCTGATAACCGCTTCAATCTGAATTATTACTGAATCGTGGAACTGTACCTTCTTTTTATCGCTCTTGTGTCGCTCTTTCAGTGATTCTATATCCGAGAGGATTCCTTTAAGCCCGCGATTCATTACTAATGGATAATCTACAATGACATGTCCTATACCCGTTCCGGGAGCACCGATAGTGAAGAGACCTGCTTTTGATGCGTTCTTAGACTTGTCAGGTATTATTTCTCCTGCAATCTCCGATGTACTTCTACCCTTCCAGAATTTGAAGACTTTTCGTAAATTCTCCTTGTCGTCTTCAGCAATAACAAAGCGCTCAGTCCTTCTCTTATCTAGGGTATCCAGTTCTTCTTCAATCCAATTCCAGCTGTACTCAGGAAATATCTGGCATGAACGGGGAGTTGGACCCATATTTCCAACAATCAATTCTTCTGGTTCAATTCTGATTGACATATTATCGAGAACGTGAGCAAAGGCACCAGTCAATCTAATCATGGTTGGCTCAGATAGATGGTCTTTGATATAGTCAGTAAAGAGGACTGCTCTCTCTGAGGAGATTGTCGGGTCAGACTCAAGCATTCTCTGTTTGATTCTTTTTGTCCGGACTGTCATCTCAAACCATACCGTTGAATTCATTGATTACTGTTCTTATTTAGCTGTTTACAATAGTTTCGGGAGGAAAGAATCCAATCTGCTAATAGCTTGCTCAATTCTCTCTGTTGAAACCGCATAACAGAGTCTGATGAATCCCTCTCCAAAATCACCAAAGGCTGACCCGTGTACTGCGGCGACATTTGTTTCTTTCAGGACTTTCAAAACCAGGTCGTATGATTTCATTCCGTAGGCTGAAATATCAGGAAATGCATAAAATGCACCACCAGGTGGATCAAGTTCTATACCATCAATCGCATTGAGTCCCTTTGTGATAATATCACGTCGTTTTGCAAAGGTCTGTAACATCTCATCAACACAATCCTGTGGACCTTCAAATGCAGCTTCTGCTGCTTTTTGAGATACTGTAGTGGGCATAGCAATAATGTGTTCTTGGAGTTTAGTCATAGCGTCAAGAATTTTGCTCGAACCTGTGACTGCTGCAATCCGCCAACCCGTCATTGCATATGTTTTTGATAGTGAGAATATGGAAACAGTTCGTTCTTTCATACCAGGAAGTGCTCCGATAAAGAGCGGTTTTTCATTATCATATCTGAACTTCTCATAAGCGTCATCTGAAATAACATAGATATCATTCTCGATGCAAACTTCTGCTATCCTAATCAGCTCCGTGTTGGAGATAATACCCCCTGATGGATTGTTTGGGCTATTGAGAACAATCATCTTGGTCTTGTCGGTAATTAATTTCTCAACATCTTCAGCAGTGATACCAAAGCTATTCTCTTTCTTTAGCTGAATTGGGATTGGCACTCCTTCAGCCAGCTTAATGTGAGCATAGTGACTAACAAAACCAGGATCTGGGTAGATTACCTCGTCGCCAGGATTGATGAGAATCAGGTTCGCTAAAACCAAAGCTCCCATTCCACCAGCCGTACACATAATTTCAGTTTCTGGATCCGCATCAATTCCATTGTCCCGTTTTAATTTTCTAGCAAAAACCTCTCTTACTTCGATAAGTCCTGCATTATGCGTATATTTTGTGTAACCATCATCAATTGCTTTCTTAGCGGCTTCCTTGATATGGTCTGGTGTATCAAAATCAGGAATTCCCACAGTCATATCAAAGACATCGGTTCTTCCAGTTATCATATTGAAGATCTTACGGATTTCACTTGCGGGTACTGAAATATTCCTTTCTGCTAGCAAGATAACCACCTTGATATAATTTCAGTAGAATTCCCAGTTTATATAATCTCGCGAACGTACATTTCCACTTTAAGAAATTGGAATTGCCGGTCAGAGGAGTTTTAAGATACGGGGAAGTGAGTATTCTTCAACTTATATTGTGGTGTAAATCATGTCTAATCCAAGTGCAGACGATGTACGAAAAGCTAGTATGGTCACACTTGCTGATGCTCATGCAGTGTACGTTGAAGCAGTACGTAAATTTATGGGAGAAGAAGGACTCAAAGCAATTGGGGACGCAAATAGACAACAAGGTTTCAGGCTTGGCAAAGCTGGGATTGAATCGGGTTCTCTACGAAAAGGGGACCTGAAATCAATCTTCGAATTCTTTGATTCAGCTCGTCCGTATTTTGGCTTTGAATTGTCAATTGGTGAAATCACCGATAAACGATTTGATTTGAAGGTAACATATTGTCCTTGGATTGAAACATTCAAGGCTCGCGGAGCTGAAGAGGATATTTGCAAGTGGGTAACCTTGATGGATGAGGGAATCGGTCAGGCTGTAGATCCTGATGTTTCCATGTCCATTCCTAAGTGCATGATGCGTGGAGATGATTATTGCATTTATCGTTGGGAGAAGGAATAAGACTACGGAGAGTAAGTGAATTGACTAACAAGAAACAACAAATCATTGATAGAACCTTGAAGCTATATGTAGCAGCGTTATCAGATGCCGCTGATGAAATTGGTTTGAATACCGTGTGTATGGATCGAGGAATAATTCCATTGACACAGAATAAACGAATGGCTGGTTTTGCAAGAACCGGGAAATTGGTTCGTGCTCCTGCAAATCGACCATATGATGAAACTCAGCTAGATGTCTTCATGAGTCTTGGAACTAAAGCAGTTGACGGTGATTTACTTGTCATCGATATGGCTGGTGCAACAGATTGCTCTGCTTGGGGTCAGATATTGGCAAAAATTGGAATACCAAAAGGAGTCCGAGGAGCGGTGATTGATGGGACTTCGAGAGATATCCATGATATCGATAAGATGAACTTCACAGTTTTTGCTCGAGGTCGTCATCCTGGGACCATGAGAGGACGCTTGAATATGGAATCTGTCCAAAGCCCCATTGTGTGTGGTGGTGTAACAGTTAATCCTGGCGATCTAATATTCGGCGATGGTGATGGAATCGTTGTGATTCCTGCTGACCGCATAGAAGAAGTCCTCAAACATGCTGAGGAGGTTGTAGAAACTGATGATTGGTGGGCTGGCAAATTAGATGATGGTGAAGACCCTCATGATTTACACAAAGAGAGACCTATCCCCTAGTTACTAATAGGATAGGTTCCCTTCTTCTTTGCATAATCATACATCTCAAGAATCTTTTCTGGTGTGGAATCTGGTTGGATATTGTGACTCGGTGAGAGAATGTATCCTCCACCTGGAGCAAGAGCAGAAATACGAGTATCAATTTCTTGTCTTAAATCATCCAATGTACCATGTTCTGACATTGCCCTTAGAAGGTCAATACCTCCATGAAATGAGAGTCTATCACCATACTTCTCTTTGAGCAAGTCTGATTCCATTCCTTTCGCTAGAGGCTGAATCGGATTGAGAATATCAACACCCACATCAATCAAGTCTCCAATGAGAGGCTCTATTGCTCCGCAACTATGAAAGAGTATCTTAACATGAGGAGCTCTTCGATGAATCTCACTGTAGATTTTTTTGTGTCGCGGTTTGATTAGTTCTCTATACATCTTAGGGCTGATGATAAGTCCATGCTGATGCCCAAGATCATCTCCCACCTGAACTATATCCAGATATTCTCCAACTTCATCAAGAAGTACTCTATTCATATCTAATGCGAAATCCACGCACTTGTCCATCATTGCTTCTGCTAGTTTTTTATTTGTACCTATATCAATGAGGAACTTATCGAATCCTCTCATGTAGTGTTCGCATATTTCAAATGCCCCCCAAGGCCCTCCGACCATCCCAATTGTAGCATAGTCTGTTTCTTCATGTATATGGTGTGCCCACTCAGCTACACCTTCCAGCCTAGATGGATCATCTGCATCCGGCATCTCATATTCTTCAACTTGTTCTACTTCAGTAAATTCTGCCCAGGGGAAATGAGTCACTTCCCAATACGGTCCAAACCACTTACCTCTGAAACCATATTCCGAATCTGTTGTTCCATCTTGATATGTTTTCATCTTGAAACTGGCTGATGGATTCATGTAAACTCTGCGAAAGTCGATATGAAGTCTATTGAGCATTTCTTCTGAAATCTTCCAATTGGACATAATTCCCCACTCTTGAGTTTCTGGGGCTTTCAGTTCAAGATGATCACGTAGATTCTCATATGCTAATGGTGTTGTCCAATAATCTAGAGGTACTCTATCTGGTTCTTCATGATTCAAAGTTCGAATGACTCTCTCTCTCGATTTCATTGTAATCTAAATATGTACATTCGGATATTAAAGAAGCTCTATAGCTTCCTTACTTTAAGAAGAGTTAATAACATAGGTCTTAATTGTGCGTCTATTGTAAATCAAGTTCTATTACAGTAGCTACCCGAGACTAATGATGGAGTGTTTCGAATGGTTGATGTCAAGAAAGTTACGAAACTATTGGGCGAAGTTGTCAGCCCTGCTCGAGTAAGTGATAAAGACTTTGATCTCATCCCTTATAGTCGGGACTTAAGCCCTGCAAGGCAGAAACTTCCCACGCATGTTGTGATTCCTGAATCCTGTGAGGAAATTCAGGGCATTTTGAAGATCGCAAATGAACAAGATGTTCCTGTATATGTGAGAGGAGGTGGTACATCTCATTGGGATGCATTTCTAGCTCAAGAACCCGGTATTATGTTAGATATGGGCAAGATGAACAAGATTGTAGATATTAATGAAACGGATCTTGTTGTAACTGTTCAACCAAACTGCACCTGGGCGAAGCTCGATAGGGAACTCAGAAAGCAAGGCTTGACATATCTCTGCAGTGAAGCAGGCGGTCCTGCAATGACTGTTGGCGGATCGGTTATGAAAGCTGGCAGTGGACCTCACTCAACTGCAAAATTCGGTGCTCATGGTAACACCGATGTTGTGACACTTGAGATGGTTCTACCCAATGGTGACGTAGTCGAAACTGGTTCAGCAGCTTGGCCTAGTGCGGGAAAGTTTGAGAGACAATGTCTGGGTCCTGATTTGGCTGGAATGTTTATTGGAGCAGAAGGAATTCTTGGAATCTGTACTGAACTTACAATGAGAATTAGGCCTGCAACTGATATTCAAGAACGACTCGTAGCTATAATGCCCACTCTTGACAGTGTGATTGAATTTGGACACTTTATCAACCGACATGTGGGTGACGAGTACTTGCAGGGAATCTATCTCTGGGTTGATCCAAGTGCCCCTGATGTTTTCATGCTGATGATGGATATCTTTGGATATGAGGAAGAAATTGTAAACCACCGAAGAGAAAAGATCATCGCAAAAGTGAAGGAGCTGGGAGGCGAGTTTGGAGACCGTGCTCCTGCCGATGATTATTATGGTCACATTCTGACTGGTCTCACAGACCTCTTTGTTGCTGGAGTTTGGCACTTCTTTGGGTCTGGTACTTTACGTATAGATGACATCAAATTCATGTATGATATCTGGAAGAATGAGCTGATAGGCAAGCGTGGATATACTAAGGCTGGTTTTGGTGGTCAGGTCCTACCAAGACGTTGGCTAGCTTTCATGGTCACAAACTATCGTGAGCCTGAAGAATGGGATGAACTTGTTAAGATGTGTGATGGGATTGATGAAATCATTCTAGATGGCCCAGTTGTACCATATGGCGTAGGTGGGCGAGATGGTCTTCGAAATATTGTTGCCTCTCGTGATACGGGGTACTATCGTCTTCTGAAGACTTTGAAAAGAACCCTTGATCCAAAGAATATACTGCAACGTGGAATCTTCATTCCAGAGGAGGAGTTGCGATGAGAATCGAAGAATACAAGGACATGATCTACGCTTGTGGTAGGTGTAACTATTGCAAGGGGATCGACTTTGACGATCGATGTCCTGAAATCTTTACACAATATTGGGAATCCTCAACTGCTCGTGGTAGAATGGCTATTGCTCGTGGAATTCTTGAAGGAAACCTTGACTACTCTGAAGACCTTGCTGAGCGTATCTTTGGCTGCTTTATGTGTGCTCGATGCAAAGAGGAATGCAAGAAGGCCGCTCAGATCGATGTAATTGCAATAACAAAAGCTATGAGAGCTGATTTTGTTGACCTCGGTATCAAAATCCCTGAGGGCGGTGATAAACTGGCAGAAACCGCTCTGTCAAGTGGAAATATCTTCGCAGATACTCCTGCAATACATAATCAGTGGACAGAGGGGCTAGAGTTCACCAAAGGTTCTGGCACTCTATTCTACCCAGGTTGTCTTGCTAGCCACCGATTCAAAGAGAAAACCAATATCCTTGTACGAGTCCTCCAGGCTGCAGGATACACTCTTGATTTTCTTGACGATGAACAGACTTGTTGTGGAACACCTCTGTGGGTCACAGGCAAAGTTGCAAATGCAAAACAGTGGGCATTGGATTTCTTAGAGAAACTTCAAGCGCGCGGCGTGAAAGAGATAATCACACCTTGTCCAAGTTGCTTCAGAGCCTTCGATGAGGAATACCCTGAATTGTTAGGTTTGGAAACATTTCCAATTTCAGTGCGACACACAAGTGAAGTTCTAGAGGAAATAGTTGAGAAAAAGAAACTCAAGTTCACTGTACCAATTAACAAGAAAGTGACTTATCACGACCCCTGTGAAATTGGACGATACAGGGATATCTACAATCCAGCTAGGAATGTGTTCAAAGCACTTCCAGGTATTGAGTTCGTGGAAATGGCTCGGAATAAAGAAGATGCCTTCTGCTGTGGTGGTGGTGGAGCTGTGAAAACAATGTATGAAGATCACTCCAATAATGTAGCAGTGGAACGAATCCAAGACTTCATTAAAACGGGAGCTGAACTCATGACATCCATATGTCCAGCTTGCGAATTGAATCTCACCCACGGAACATATGCGGCCAAAATTGAGGTTCGAGTATTGGACGTTGCAGAGCTCATAGCTGTTGCTGCAGGAATTGTGGATGAAGAAATCCTTGATGCAGACTATTTTCCAGATGACTAAACTCTCTTCCCTATATCTTAGCCACCTACGGCTGCAATCATAAAGACAATGAGGTCTCCTTTCGATATCTTAGTCTTTAGACCTCCAGTCGCAACGCTGTTCTTCCCATTGACAAAGATGATGGTTTCCCTTCGGAGGGCTCTTGTCTTTTTGTCTTCAAGATAAACATCAAACCTTTCGCCATAATCCTCGTGTAAGTTTCCGATGAGGTCTTCAATAGTAGCTCCATCAGTTGTATTGTAAGGGAACTTATTGTGCTCTGAATACTTGATTCCCTTATTCATAAGCTTGACAAAGATCTCAGTCATCTCTCTTATCCACCGTGTTTAACCACCTAAATATACTAGTTAAAGTTATAGTTAAAGTTTATAACCTGCATGGAGTGAGAACGCATGTTGCTGGTGCCACAAAGGATGTACCTTGGTATATCACGGAGCGCGCTGGTAATACATAATCCTTGACTACCAATGGTTGCGATAGATTTGGCTGATGCTAGAGAACAACGACAAACCCTTAGAGAATGGCTTGCTGAGAATGCTCGCGCTGAACCTGTTCATTACAAGAAGATTGCACAAGCACTAGCCAGAGACCCCGCATCAGTTTCAGCTTCTTTGTCTATTGAAGGAAAACAAGCACAAGTGAGCAAACGACCTGCTTACTTTCTCCGAATAGGTCCGGGTCTCTATCAGTATAATGAGGTCTGCGAAGGAGTTGTAGATGAGGAATTAGTTTCAGAGGTTAGAGCTCGAGCTGATGACTTTAACAACGCCACGCGTAGAGAAATGCGCCATGAAATTACCAAGCTTGATCTTGAGGGATTCGAAGAGCTAGCTAAAATTGTACTGCTAAATATTAGAGCTATAGTTGAAGATACAAAAGAAGTTGATCGATTCAATGGAACCGTTGTACTTCTAACTTCTTGGCGTGATGATGGTGGCAGGTCACCAGTCGTTGTATATGCTAAGAAGTGTAGTTTTGACGAACGAATCGGGATAGAGGTCATTCGGGAGATTCGAGGGTCTCTTCCTACTCATGGATCGAATCAAGGTGTACTGATATCAAATGGGATTGTTTCAGAAGAAGGGAAGAAGGAAGCTCTAGGTTTTTCAACAAGGGGTATGAAGCTATCAGTTCCACCCGTCCATCTCATGGACGTTGAAATCCTCCTAAACATACTTATCGAGAGCAGAACAGGTGTTAGAAGCAAGAATGTTGAGGTACTTGTGCTAGATACAGAATTCTTCAGAAGACTTCGTCGTTCATCATAGATACGTAACAAGTACGTGAATAGGCGAACTCCATCTCTTGCGTTATCTATCGTTAATATTTCTGAATAAACCTTGCTTAAAGAGTGGGTTTAATTTCGACTTTAATAACCCATTCAACTTAAATATCGGGGGGATACTGAAGTTGACTATCACGGTACGATATCCTGTCATATCGTGAGAGAGAAATAATAAAGGAGAACAACACAATTGAGTGAAGAAAAGCTTCTCTTTGTACGTGAGAGCTCTGGCCTAGTAAAAGAAGTAGGCACGGGCTTCGCTATTATTCTTCCAATTGCACTAACCTTAGGTCCGTGGTTCCACTTTGCTGGTCCACAGATCTCAACCTGGAATCCAGGTGCACAATTAGTACCAATGTTCGCATTGGCTGGGGCCGCAGTATTCTTCGAAGCCCTTGCACTAATGTGCTTAATGCTTGCGATGCCCAGGTCTGGTGCCTCATACCACTTTACTGGTAGAGGGCTTTCACCAATCTTTGGTGTCATGGAAGGATGGCGATCTGTTATCACGAACCCTGTCTTTAGGGGAACTGGTAGCTTTTTCGCAGTACAAATATTCGCAGGTGGTTTATACGTCATTGGCATGGCCAATGGCGATGCTGGCTTGCTAGCCTTAGCAACTACCTTGAATGAACCAATTCCACTATTCATTGCAGCATTTTCAATGATTCTGATAGGATTCGTATTTTCATATCTGAGCGTTAAATGGCTTGGATGGTTCGTAATCATATTAGGTATCATTAATATTGCTTCGTTATTAGTGGGTGACATAATTCTGCTGATGACCCCCATAACCGATACAATTTGGGATGGTGTGTTTGGCGCAGGTAGTTATGCTACAGTTGAAGGAACAATAGCAGCAGTTGATTTACCAACGTATACAACGTTTAATGCTGGAGCAGTTGGCCCGGCGTTAATAGTTACTGTTGGTATGATGTGGCCTTACCTCATTATGCCTGTTGCTGGTGAAGTTTCGCAACCGAGTAAGAACATTCCACTGAGCAACGTTGGTGGATGGGCTGGAATTGCAGTAATGTTCCTACTATCCGGATTTGCACTAGAATCTTCAATGGGCTCATTCCTGTATAATGCAAACCTCGGCGGTGGATTTATGCCAGGATTTGGGAACTATGCAGCTGTCGCACTTGGAACAAACCCATTAGCTTGGTTTGTCATCCTAGGACCAATATTTGCGAGTGTGCTAGACTCCCCGAGCAACGCGCTCTGGGTAACGCGGCCATTCCATTCTATGGCAATGGACCGGTTTTGTCCCGAATCATTCGCAAAAGTACATCCGAAGTATCACGTACCACACATCTCCCTATACTTCTGGCTGATCCTCTCTACAGCAACACTTGTCTATGCCACTTATCTACAGATGGTATACTCAACTGCTCTAGGAGCATTGATCGGTGTGGCTTTCACCTATGTATTCATTAGGTGGCAGATGGCGCTGGCAGCAGTGTCCTTACCATACTACAGGCCTACGTTGTGGGAGCGGTCCGGCGGCTGGAAGGTATTAGGTATACCCCTAATAGCGATCGGTGGTCTGGTATCTGGTGCTGTATTCTTCTATGCAATGATTGCATTCGTACCCGCAGCACAGTTTGAAATTCTATTCACTGTGATAGTGTACGTAATCGGTCAGCTAGCATACATGTACTATGGTGCTAAGAACAAGGCCAAGGGTATCGAGATGTCAGCCATCTTCGGTCAACTACCACCTGAGTAGTCTACTTAGAATAATGAAGAGAGCTCTGCTCTCTTCTCCCCCTATTTTTTCTGAACAATAATCTTCAAACCCTAATTAGAGAATATCCGTTGTGAATTTCTCTTATAACTCTATTATGGAATATCACAGCTTTCAAAATATTGATATAGAAACTTAATAGTGATACCGTCAAGTATGAAAACAAATACACGACCAGGACCAACAGACCCACATTCTGCAATTATTCGGTTCCAAGTAATTGATAGAATGACAAGGTTTTTGAGTAAGTCTGATTTGGATTCAATTGTAGTCACAGATGAGGCAGCAACTGTAACGGACTTTTTAGCAAGCAATGATATTGAAACACTTGACATAATAATGAATAAGGATGTTGATATTGACTTCTATCCTCTTGTTCAGATGTCATCTCTCAAGTACGTACGTCTAAAAATCATAGAAGGAGCCATT
>JAUWOU010000042.1 GCA_030612005.1 Candidatus Thorarchaeota archaeon
GCACAGACTTGGGAAATTCCGTTACCCATGATTCCGGCTCCTAGGACTGTAATCTTCTTAATCGCCATAATTATCGACCTCTAGTATGTTTTAGATATACTTCTGGCTCAACATAGCAGCTAAATATGTCTTGCAGTTTGACAGTGAAAATCAATTATTTCTTACAATATCTGAAGGTACAACGTTTGTCTCCAGAGGCAATAGTTTCATGACGCTTGAAACTTACCCACTTGTCGACGGTCGATGCTAAGATACTATCAAACTCACAGAGGATTGGACCAAGCTCAGGTAGTCCCGCAGTTTTAAGAATTTCAAAATATAGGCATCTCTTGATGTCGAAGCCATAGCAATTCTCATCGGTTTCAACTTCAGCGATTGAGAAGTAGTCGTTGGTGTAGTTGACTTCGTTTCCTTTCTTTACCCACTCAACAAAGGCATTCCATGGATTCTCAGATTTCAAGTGTTCTTCTGTTTCCGACTTGAAATAGTCAAGAAGCATTGTCTGATAGATAGAGCATGCTGTATCCTTTAACTCACTAAAGGAGGCCCTGTTTTCTCTGAGCACATCATCTAAAGCCATGACGAAGAGTGAGTTGATACCATGACGCTTTGCAACATCATCTGGGAGTTTATCCTTGTAATTATTCCAATGGATCTTGAACTGCCTATCATAGAGATGATGCAATCCTGCTCCCTTTGTATCGCCAAAACGCTTGACCAGCTCTGTTTTGGTGAGCTGTGAGAAATGGTCAATGAGTTGCTGGATAGGATTCTCTTGAGTCATATTGCGTAACCACTATTTCCTGCTTTAGAGGGGTCTTGGATAGTCACAACATGTGACTCCCAACTGTGACCCTAACAAGTGGCTCCGCTATATATACTAAACATGAGTAGTAATTCTTGTGAAATATCATGGCTCTAACAACTAACTCTTACTCATCTGCTCTCAAGGGCAAGAAATCCCGCAGTGCTCAGCGCACTGAGGCTATCACTTACGCTTACCAGACTGTTGTGAGGTAGATTCTCATGACTACTTCTGAGCGGTGGTCAAGGTTTGGTCACAAAAGAATAGCATGTGACCACCGTTGCTCGAAACTTACCCAATCTTGGACGTGTAGCCCATGATCGATGTTCGGTTCCTGATTCATCGAGGCTGCTTTGCTGGTCCCAAAGGACTGGAAAGTCTTATGGCCTCTCCAACAGGCGTTTTATGTCTCCGTGCAACTCACGGCGACTGCAGAACGATCCTTGGACTTGGTTCTCGTCCTGGAACGAACTACAGTTACTTGTTCCCTGTTTCAGTATATAATCTCCTGCAGAAAAGATGGTCTTTGAATCATCATTCATCTAAGAGATGTCAAACATTGTCCGGGTTAATGCAACTGTTGACCACCCCATAAAGGATTGTGAAACATCATGGCTCTAACTACTAACTCACGAAATCGGAACTCGAAATACGAATGTCCTCACGTCATTCTGAACACCACTGCTTTGGCTTATGCCTACTCTTACCGGAGGTAATTCAAATGAACAAGAAATCAAAGAGAATCACTCGTGTGATATCAACTCGCGCAATTACTCATGCTTACCTACAGAGGTAGATGATTGTGGATAGACCTGCTCAAGTTTCTTTCAAGAGCGGTTTCTCCGAATCAGTCCACAATATAAACCCAAATCTCGATATGGTACACAAATTAAATCATTTTTCAATGACAATGTTTATAACAAACCAATGACACAAAATGGTTTGTGGAATAAACCAATGTGAACGACTTAGAGCCCTACTGGTTCACTTACGCTTACATCGGACAAATACACTCCTATCTCCTGCAGCAGTTCTGGAGGTGTGATCCCAGGATTGCTGCCCCTTTTGGGGTGCGTAAAAACATGAACCACAATTCAAGTATTCTCTATCTCCAACAATTGCAACACTCTTTGCGATTCCACAGATTGCACTCTTTGGGTGGTTATTAACAATCATCGGCTTCCCATTGACTCTGATGTCATGTGGTATTGTATCAGCGGTTGGTGTTCTTCTGATTATTAAAGACTTCAAACACGAACGACCTATTATCGATGAAGAAACATGGGGCAATGGTAAAGGAACTCCCAAGGTTGAAGGCACTGAAGAGTTAATCGAAGGACCAGTCATTGCTGATGAGTAAGTTCTAACAATCGATGAAAATATCCTCCTCACAAATAATCTCTCGCTAAAAGGCCGCTTTGAGAGCGGCCTCTCCCTTCTTTCTAACCAACCTGTTCATATAGCCTGTGGCAACAAAGTTAATACCTGCTCAGGTAATGTTTGCATCGGTGTTTACACATGACTGATAGACCGGGATTTCTTACGGTGACCCATGGTGGGTCCGGACTTCAAACAATGGACTACGAACGAAAAATGGTCCGAGAAGAAGACGTAAAATTTGATGGAGAAGACGGTTCTCTCGAACTTACTGATGTACGTCTAGTCTGGTATAAGGCTCCAAAGAAAAGTAGTGGCTGGAAAAAATTTGGTGCTCTTGCTGGTGCAGTAGCTGGTGCAGCTCTCCTTGAGGGTGCTGGCAGAGAGATGGGTGGAATTGGTGGACACGCGCTACGGAGGGTTGGTAGAGGACTTGGATATGCTGCAATAGGTACAGCTGTTACCTCTTGGACTAGAGATTCCTATTACAATAAAGATGACAAAGGCAACACAGATAGTATTGCATTACCCCTTGTAGCAATAACCCAAGCTACACAAAGCGGTAACAAACTCATTGTGGAATTAAAAGCCGGTGGAAATATGCAGTTTGAATTCAAGCAGCAGAAAGTTATTCCCGGCGTTGTTGCCAATGTCAATACTGCCCAAGATGATGGAAAGTGTCCTTACTGTGGAACTGGCGCTGGAAATGCGGTAACATGTCCAAAGTGCAGTGCACCTCTCGGAGGATCCGGTGGTGGGCAAGCTGCATCAGGTGGCGGTGGAGGCGGCGGTTACTGCTCAAACTGTGGACAACAGTATCCTGCAGGCGCTAAGTTCTGTAATGGCTGTGGCAACAAAGTATGATAGTTTAAATTCAACAATTGACTGGGTTCCTCTGAGGAGGAGCCCTATCATCTCTCTTTTTTATCTGAACAAATCTTCATGCTTAGGTCTATTGATATCTCTAGCTGTTTCTTCAGAAGCTGAGTAAGCATATCCTCTGACAATCACAACTGGAACTCTCTTGCCTGCCTGACCCATTAAAGGTTCAGCAAGCATAGCAATCTCATCAATTTGACAGACAGTAGATCTTTCTAGGACTCTCCCATAGAGATCTTTCTTTCCTTTGTTATATTTGAAAGGCGCAATCCCCGCACAACCTATTGCCAAGTTCACTGATCCTTTTCTCCAAGGTCTTCCTTGAGTATCAGATATGATGATTGCAAGTTTCTTTCCTGTGGAATTCATCAGAGATTTCAAGTACTGGCTTGCAGATGAATCCGGGTTACTTGGTAGCAGTAAATATTTTCCTTCGGGTGCATTTGACTTATCAACACCGCTGAAATTGCAAATCAAACCAGAGGGTGTTTCAGTAATTAGTACTCCCTCAGTTCTAAGGATATCTACGCTTTCTCGTATCGCTAATTCAACATGAATAGGGTCGAAATTATTCTTAGATGCAATTTCTAACGCTTTTTCAGAGGGCTCTACATCAGTCGCACTGACAATTCTATTCTCTGCCAATGAAACAACCTTGGATGCAATCACAATAATATCACCATTCTCCAAGTCTATCTTTGACGTTTCAAAGGTCTGCAGAATCAGCTTGACCAAATTACCATCCGGTTCTACTACTGGAAAATCAGGAATGGGAATTGCCTGGATTCTTTCTGGTGACATTGTTTTGCACTTATCGAACAGCATCCCATAAACCTATTTATCAAAATAAAACTTGGAACACGTGTTCTAAGTTTATTGATTGGATGAGTGCATACGGAAAATCTCACGAGTTCCAATCGAAAAACAGGGCTGTTTAGCAAGGTTAGCCACGGAAAAGAGTAATATGCCCTAAAACGCACTCGGACTGTACAGGCCAATGCGCAAAACACGTTAAAATAGGGCATGATGCACTGTTTATGATGTTGGCCTATTACGGAGAGATATGAATTGAGTCCCAAGAAGAAGACAAAATCCAAGAAGTCCAAACCCAAACCCGAACCCACTCCAGTTTCAACTTTAGGTGATATCAAACAGGGTACAATTGCAAAGTTCATGAGAAAAAGAACTCAGCTTGTTGGTTTTGAAACGGGGCTCAACAAGCACACCCAGTATTCAATAGAATTCTTGGACAATGCAATAGATGCTCTAGAGTCTTGGTGGTGGAAGACCAGCAAGCGACCTAGGCTAAAAGAACGATTAGCTCCTGAAATAGTCGAGCAAGTAACAAAGAAGATTGAAGAAGAGCAGATCGATTCAATTGCTTTCAGCAAAAAGTTAGAGCGAGATATACGAGCAGGAAAAGAAGTTGAACTACCACCACGACGTAAGGATACAATCGATGAGAGAATTACCGAGTTCAGGAAATTCTTGATGCCTCTAAGACCTCTTCTGAGTAAAAGAGAACCCCTCGTTGTAATGCAACTTACAGAAATTCAAATGCCTGACCTTGTACCCATTGATGATGACGAAGGTTTCAAGGTATATGAATTCACATGCTTTGATACCGGTGTCGGAATGGTTCCAGCAGACCTGAAGAAATTTGGTATTTATCTTGCATCCAGTAAATCTGAGAAGCTTCGACAAACAAGAGGTAGTCAAGGTTTTGGAGCACCCTCAGCATTCAGCGATGCACAGAACACAACTGGAAAGCCCATTTTTACCGTGTCAAAGAGATTCACGGATGATGACGCTACTGCTATGAATTTCTATACCACCACTGCAAATACAAAAGATTACACTGGGGGACCAATCACTCTTGACTTGCCATTCAACCATGGAACATACATCAAGCTTTACTACTTGAATATTCAATACAGACGCGGATATGCTGATGTTTACTCGGAGATGGCATCACTACTCAATTCACATACCTCAATAATTTTCGTTGATCCATATGGTGCCGTTCATTTCCATCCACGTCGTGTGGATGTTTTCCCTGATGAACCAAAATATGCTCAGCCACACCCAGCAAGTATTAGGATTGGAGAGTTTCAGGACTTACTTCGTGAAACAAACGAGCCTGATATGAAGAGTTTTCTGACTAAAGCTTTCGTTAGATTAAGTCCTAACAAAGCAAGGAAAATTGTGTCTGCGGCAGGCAAGGACCTTCGACGACGTCACCTTGACGCTCTCACAATGAAGACTCCAACTGATTCTCTATCAAAGATAGAAGTTGAGCTTCTCTATAGAGCCTTTTCTAATGAAGATTATATTGCGCCTCCGACCGATACTGTAGTAACTGTTGGAGAAGAAGTCTTTGAACAAACAATCCAAATGGCCTATAATCCCGATTTTGTTACTGCAGTAACACGTAAACCAACTTCTGGAAAAGGGCTTTCATTTGCGGTTGAAGTATGCATTGCTTATGGAGGCGAGATAAAACCAGCAACCTCTGCTCCTATGGTGTTATGGCGTTTTGTAAATCGAGTTCCCAAATTGCGTGACAATAGCGATTGTGCAACTTGGAAGGCAACAGCTTCAGTCAATTGGAAGAATTACAAGGTTTCAAGTTTCGACAATGGCATTCCTCGTGGACCCATGATGGTTTTTGTCCACGTGTGTGGTGCTTATGTTCATGTGATGTTCAAGGGTCAATCTAAGCAAGCCTTGGCTGAGGATGAAGTACTACTTCGTGAAATCAAACTAGCTCTTGAGGATGCAGGTCGAAGATTTAGAAGATTCATTACTCGGCGGGAAACAGCTAGAAGAAAGGCTAAGCGTGCTGGTATACTTGCTATGTACGCTGATCAATTTGCTCAGAGTCTAGTGCATATTGTAAATGACGGCAAAAAGAAACCAAAGTATGACGTTGTAACTATTGCTAGTAGATTGCGAGATTCAATCTCTGGCTTTGAAACTGAAGCTGACCAAGAAGAAACTGAAACTGATGGAATTGGTTCCGATTTGGTTGCTGATATGCCCTTGGATGATGTAGAATCGGATGAAGTAATCGCAGATGGAGGTGCTTCTGAATGAGTAAGAAGAAATCCAAGAAGAAGCCTGTAACTGTCCAATCAACTTTAGGAGACCTCGTTAAGCCCAAACCAAAGAAGAAGGCCGCTGGAAAGAAAACCCCATCAAAGAAAAAGACTCCATCTAAGAAGGCCGCTTCAAAAAAGAAAGCCAAACCAAAGGCTAAGACAACAGCTAAGAAACCAAAGAAACGCTCAAAGAAAGCAGCTCCTAAGAAGAAACCTGTACCTGCTCCAGTTTCTGAGTCTGGAATTCCAATTACAAAACTACCTGGTGTAGGTTCAAAATTGGCAGAGAAGCTTGTTGCAGCGAAATATGATTCAGTCGAGAAAATATCAAGGTCCCGTGCACCATCACTTGCAAAGAAAATTGATGGGTTAAGCAAGTCTGGAGCTAAGAAACTAGTAGCTGCAGCAAAGGACTTGATTAGAAAAGTTGACCAACCTGCCAAACCTGAACCTGGTATCATTCCTGAAGATGATGCACCTAGACAGATAATCAAGCTCAGTGATATTCCAGGTGTCGGGTCTAAAATGGCACTATCTATAGAACGAGCTGGGTATAATTCGGTAGCTCGATTATCAAGATCACGACCTGATGCAGTTGCTTCAAAGGTTGATGGACTAAGTACTGCAGGAGCCACAAAGATAGTTACTGCAGCTAAAGAGATGATGAAACGCATTGAGATTGAGAGAATCACTGGCGATTCGTCTGCTCCAACTATTATTGCTGGAAAAGAAACAAAGCCACCAAAGGAGAAGAAAGCTCCAGTGAAAGAAGAAATTCTAAAGACCGCAGACAAGGAACCTGCTAAGAAAGAATCCAAGAAGAAGGTTACATCAAAGAAATCACGTTCAAAGAAGAAGATGAAAAAACCTCCACCACCGAAGAGAACGAAACCTAAGGCAATCAAGAAGTCTTCTGGGTTACCTGTTCCGAAATCCGTTATCGAACTTACTGCACAGCTGAAACAGAAATGGAGTGACGCGGAAAAACGTGCTAGAACTCCGAGGAAGGACGATGAACTTCAACAACTTGAAACTGTAGAAGTTGTTTCTCTAGGATCTGATGATACTCTTGATAGATTGGTAGAGAATGCACTTGAAATTCTACAGGAAACTATGACAACTGGGCGTCCTGCATTTGAAATTCCGAGTCGGTCAGGTGATAATATCGTCTGGGATGAGGTTCGCGACCTACTACTGTTGGGCATGCGTACTATTTCTAGACCGTATCACTCGCTTGCATCTGTGGTTGATGCTACTAGAACTGCGAGAGTAATGGAGATAATTTTCAATCTATTGAAGGCTAACTTACATGCAACTAAAAGAGAGGTCTTCTATAGCGATGTTAACCTCTTTAGAGACCAGAAGTATAGTGATAAAATCGTAGAAGATGTTTCTTCAATGCTGAAGACAACTCGTGATAGCGTTCATATTGTTGCTTCAGCACGTGGTTCTGCAATGGGTAGAGTTACAATACGTGATGGTGGAGACCTGATTGACCTCACAAAGATGGGGACCGGAGGTTGGGCAGTCACTCCCTTCCTTGATCAACTAGAGATTGTTGAGAGTGATGCTGAATTCATTATCATGTCTGAGAAAGACGCAGCTGTAATGCGTCTTGCAGAAGCCAAGTACTGGAATCGTTATCCATGCATTGTGCTTACAGGAAAAGGATCTGGTGATATTGCAACCAGAGCATTTCTGAAGATGTTAGTCAAGGAACTTGAGATTCCTGCTTTTGCATTGGTAGACTCTGATCCGTACGGACATTATATCTACTCAGTCTTTTTGCGAGGAAGTAAACGTTTGAGCTACGAATCGCCGTTTATTGCAACACCCGACCTCAAGCTTCTGGGTGTTCTCAGTAGAGACTTGGATGAATACAAGATTCCGAAAGCTGTCAGGATTCCTATGCAGCCTACTGATATCAAACGTGTGAAAGATATGTTGAAGGAACCCTTTGTCCAGAAAAACAAGGAATGGGTAACGGATCTCAAGTTGATGCTTCAGATGAAGGAGAAAGCAGAGATACAGGCTTTTGCAGCTCATTCGTTCCAATACTTGACTGATGAGTATCTTCCAAGAAAACTAGAAACTGGCGACTGGATCTAATTTGCGACCATACGTGAGGTCTTATTACGAGACCTCTCTATGATTTTAACAATAGTTTTCTGATAATTATAGGTGAAATTAGAGATGGTAGTCTCCAAGGTTGGAATAGAAGTAGTTGATTCACATGCACATTTTTTCACATATGCTACTATAAAACGGTGGCTTGATAGTGGTGGATCCCTTGAACGTATTCAGAAGAGAGTCGGAAATCTTACTGACATGGGAACACTGACAGTCCCTGATGAAACCTGGGATGCAGGTCAAATGTGGATTGATGAACTGGATAAGTATGGTATCTCCGCGATTGGCATGATGATTAGCCCTGAAGTATGGGATGAGTTTAATGAAACTCGTAAGAGGTTTCCTGGTCGCTTTCTTGGTTATGCTAACATCAATCCGGCTGAAGAAAATGCCATAGACATGGTCAAGCGTGCGGCGAAGGATGGTTTCCAAGGAATCAAACTATATCCAAGTTCATGGGACTTTCACGTATATGATGAGCGAGTCTATCCAATCTATGAAGAAGCACTAAAACATAAACTTCTCGCGATTCATCATTTTGGTATAACCATCGGAGCCACTGCAAATCTACGATATGGTAATCCATTAGATATACAAAAACCAGCACAGGATTTTCCAGACCTCAATTTTATGATTGCCCATTTTGGTGCTGGATTCTTCAGAGAGGTTCTCATGCTTATGTATCAGACAGATAATGTAGTGATGGATACTAGTGGAAGCAATAGTTGGATGAAATATCAGCCCTTTGATTTAACAATCCCAAAGATATTTGAAAAGGCTTTGAGAGCAGGGTCTGCAGAGAGAATTGTCTTTGGTACTGATTCATCTTTCTTTCCAAGAGGTTTCAGGTTCAATATCCTCGAAGAACAATATAATGCTGTGAAGTCAATCTGTCCTCAGTTTTGTTACTCTGAGGAAGATGTAGATTTAATATTCAGAAAGAATATCCTTCGTCTAACAGGTTTCAAACCGAAGTAAACTCAGAATGATTATGCTTTCCGGATTTTTTTATCGAGACCTCTCAGGCGTTTTGAATCGCCGCCCTCTCTGAACTTGGCAGCTGCTTCCTGATACTTGGCCAGAGCATCTCTTGTTTTTACAGCCTTTACTAATTGATCTCCCTCTGATTCGAGTGCTCTACCCCAAGCAACATACGCCTCTCGAGCTCGTTCAGCACATCGGGCTCTCTTCTTAGCATCTGTAGTAAACATGTACAACTCTTTAGCTTTCTTAAATTGTACAATTCCCCATTCAAATTCACCTTCTTTCAAATGAGCCTCTGCCTCTTCATAGTGGAACCTAGCCATTGCATCATAACCCATGTCTATTCTCTTTGTAGCTTCCGCAATATTCTTCTCAGTACCGGATCTCTCAAAGAGTACCTTAGCCATCTCATAGTATTCGATACCACGTTCATGCTCATTTTCTTTTACCAGCTGGTCACCATAATCCGATCGAGCCTTTCCCATTGCATCAAACACATAGTCGGGATATTCAAATCCATCAGCTGTAATAGCAGCGCCACAACTGGGACACGATCCAAGGTCCAGTTCTTTCAAAGGAGTTTTGATTGAAACCTTGGCTGGTTTTCCAACTACTACATCAATAAAAGATCCACTTGTACTGCCTCGCCCTTCAGGGAAAAGGTGTGTAACTGCATCTCGGGTTGCATTATCTTGACCTTCTGGGAACAGGTGTGTTAAAGCATCGTCAGTTGACACTTCTATTGCTTCAGCTTCTGCAACAATCCTTGGAGGTTCAATTTCCTTAAAGGGCATACCTACTTTGATTTCATCGATACCCTCTTCCCATGATAACTCAGGTTCCTCGGTGACGATTGGTTCCGTGGTTTCTGGTTCACTCTCAATAGCAACCGAAGCTGGAGCACTAACCATGGTTTCACCACTTTCTACCTCGGTTTCTCCCAAAGGTAAATCTGGTATCTCTTCATCCCAGGTGAGTTCTTCTGGTTGAGTAGAAACCTCTGGTTCTGGTTCAGGAAGAGTTGGTTCATCGACCAATACTGGTTCTTCAATATCATCAAGTCCAGACTCTTCAACACTAGGTAATGTATCAGGCCCTGGAGTTGATACTGGTTCAAGCCCTTCAGGGATTTTATTTCCACAACCGATACAGAAGGTTGAGCCTTTTCCTATTTTTTTGCCACATTCTGGGCATTGTATATGGTCGACCATTTTGCAATCCGCTTTTTGTCTTGTTTCTCAATTATCAATTCGTAATCGTAACTGAGTATAACAACATATTTTCCAAGATTATACATATGAACAATTGTCGTACAGCATCTTTGCGTTATTATTAGACAATGTACACAAAGGGATACGTACACAGTGTAATGATGATTCCAAGCATTACCCCTCCAATCGACTGTGCCCGGCTGTGTTGCTTAAGAACAGTACGTGACCAAATAACCAAAATCCATGCGATAATCATAGGAAATGCGACCCAACCAAATACGAAGAATAGAGCTGTTCCTGGTCCGCCTATCCCCGCACCGTGTATTGAAACCTTAGTTCTCTGGTTTGCTATTGTAACACCACTCGTTACTGTGAAATAGGCCGCAGCAAGAGCGCTCATAATTACACATCCGAGGATTGAATATACTAGGAACGCGAACGCATAAACTGGTAATGTGAAAAGGAAGAACTTGTTCCTACTCTTCCAATCTGAAACATCAAGATCAACCCGTCCCCTCCGTGCTGAGTAAATAATAGGTGTAATGGGTAGAATCACCATCATTATGGTGCATAGTAAAATGTTAGACATTGGGGTGAGGACTGGACCGAGACCAATGGGTGAGTATAGAGAGAAGATTATTCCCACATAGAGATTAATCAGTGGTGCTGGAGCTAATCGGGATATAACACGAGCAATGGTGATACGCCTGCCGTGCAGATCGAGCAACTCATCTCCGTACTTCATTGTAAATCGTGTATGACTGAGTGCCTATCCCTCCTATATTTCCTACTTTTTCTTCAAATCCCATTGAAAGATTAGGTTCAAAATCTGGGGAACATATGACAACAAACCTTTTCTTTGCTATCTGACACGTTTTTCCAAGGGAACTAGTCATTCCTCTAGGATGTACATTAATATGCCAGCAATGCCAAAGCGTGAAATCTTCGAACGAATTATCCAGAATATCACAACCAAGTTTCCAGATGTTTACGCAGCCTTATTCATCAGTCCAGAAGGATTCCCCATCAACACATGGGGTGTTACATTGGAACGTGCTGAAGAAATATCCGCTCTATTGAGCGCATTGATTGGTAAGACTTTGGAGATTGTTAAAGGGGTCAAAGAAGGCGGAGAATTAGCATTCATCCAAATTCAGACAAATATGGGTGGAATTCGAATTGCACCTCAAGAAGAGTTTATTCTTGTTACCTTAACAAAATCCTAGATACCGCTTCAGTTCAGTTAGCAAATCCTACCTGAAATCAGTGGTGCGTAGAGTTCTAATTCTGAAAACATAAGACCTCCTCACTCGGAAAGACCACTAGTGCTATTTTTATACTCTGTACTTCGACTACATCCTGTCCACGTGCAGATGCTCTGGTAAGTATCTGAGGGAGGTCTTCATAATGTCCCCGAAGAAGAAAGATGTCGAAGAAGCAGAAGATGCTGAAGATTATGAAAAATTTGAAGAGGCAAAGAACGAAGAATCCACTGAGGTTGATATTGGCTCTAGCGATTCAGTTGTTGAATTTGAAATAACGGATCTTCCAGGAGTAGGTCCTGCTATTGGAAAGAGATTAGCAGAGTCTGGTTACAAGAATGTAGAGGCCATTGCTGTAGCATCACCTAATGAACTAGCTGCGGCGGGAGCCATTGGAGAAACCACAGCGACAAAAATTATCAAAGCAGCTCGCGAAATGCTGGATATTGGTTTTGAAACTGCTGATATATTTCTTGAGAGAAGAAAGATCGCAGGTAAAATCTCAACCGGTTCAAAAGCTCTTGATGAACTCCTTGGAGGCGGTCTGGAAACTCAAGCCATTACTGAGGTATACGGTTCATTCAGGTCTGGAAAAACACAGATGGCACATCAGTTGGCAGTCATGATTCAGAGACCCCCTGAAGAGGGAGGTCTCAATGCAACAGCTATCTACGTTGATACTGAAGGTACATTCAGACCTGAGCGTTTAGTAGATATGGCTGAAGCTTATGGAATGGACACTGCTAAAGTTCTCAAGAATATTGTCTGGGCTCGTGCCTATAATTCAGATCACCAAATACTGTTGTGTGACCAAGCAATGCAGATGGCGCCTGAGAAAAACGCAAAACTCCTCGTTGTAGACTCTATTATGAGTCACTTTCGTGCTGAATATACTGGTAGAGGTACGCTAGCTGCAAGACAGCAGAAGCTAAACAAACACCTTCACCATCTACAGAGGGGTGCAGAGATCAATAACTTAGCAGTGTTCATCACCAATCAGGTCATGTCACGACCAGATGCATTCTTTGGTGATCCAACTGCACCAGTTGGTGGTCACGTACTAGCACATGTTCCACAGACAAGATGTTATCTACGAAAGTCAAAGGGCGAACGTAGAATCTGTCGACTTGTGGACTCACCAAATCTCCCTGAAGGAGAAGCAGTCTTTACCGTCGTGAAAGATGGTATCAGAGATGTATAGTCCTTTTGAACAAGTGTTGGATGGCTCTGGCCATCCATCCTTTTCTATCTGAAATCGGCGTCTTCAACGATGCGAAGAACATTTCTTTCCCAGGCATCAAGTCCTGCAGAGCTCGATGGATATGCTGCGTACGCCTTGCTCATTTTCTTCATTAGACTGGCTGCTTTCTGTATCTTTAGGAGTAAAGATATTTTTCCAGCTCCACGTCGTACTCTCTTCATTTTATCCATTGGACTGAGTGAGAATCCCTCTCCCTTATTTGCCGCCATTAGGTCTCCTGCTTCAAGAATTCTTTTCTCAAAACCATAGTTTAATTCCTCATCTGAAACGGATTGGAGTAATCTTCTGAAAATCTCAAGAGCAGCTAATCTCTTGCCAAAGTTTGTTAGATAGCGAGTGTTGTATGACCAAAGTCCCTTTGCTGTCACATCACGTCTTGCAATAGCTTCTCGCGCAACCTCTCCAAGGATAATTCCAGCACGCATTCCAGCTCCGATTCCGCCACCATGTATCGGGTTCACTTGTAGAGCCGCATCACCCACAAATAATACACCATCTCCTACTAGACTTTTGAGGGGTCGTCTGACAGGCACAGCACCACCTTTCCCCTCTATGACTGTGCTCTCGAATAGAAGCGAGTATTTTTTCTTGAATGCCGCAAAGTGTGCCTTTGGAGAACCTCTTCCTTCTCCTCCAGTTACACCAATACCTGCATTGACTTCTTGCGTGCTCTTCGGAAAGACCCATGCATATCCTGACGGTGCAATCCCATCTCCAAGAAATACTCGTGCAACCTCTGGTTCTGCAAGGGGAACTTTCAGCTTGAGAATCTCTCTATAACAGAGAGCTATATCTCCTTTGTTGATGTTATTCTCAATTAAAGGGCTTTCCAACTTATTTCTGATAATTGCAGCAAAACCGCTTGCATCAACTACTATTTTTGTCTTGACGATTTTCTCCTCATCAGTTTCAAGATTCTTATATTGAATTCCTGTGACTTGATCACCAATAGTTATGGGGCCTCCAACATGAATCCGCGGAAGGAATGTTACTCCAGCTTGGATTGCTTCATCAAGAAGCCTTTGTCCGAAATTCAGTCTGTTCAAGGTCCACCCGTCAAAATCGGACCAGCCGCGAACCTGTAGCTCATTCTTCAAACTTGGTGGATAAACATCTGCTCCTGCAATAACTGTGGATATTTCATCATCTTTAGGTATGTCAATACCTGTGGCTTCAAAATGTGATTTACTGACCTCATCGCCGCACACTTTTTGCCCTACATCTTCCTTTGGTTTCCGGTCTAAGAGTAGAGTCCGAAGTCCCAATTCTGCACAACGTCTGGCCGCAACGCAACCTGCGGATCCAGCTCCAACTACAATAATATCTGGTCTTTTCAAGGTCAGTCTTGTTATTATTAACTATCACGAATTTAAATGCGTTCATAAGACCGTACTTTTTTTATTGGTTTTCAGCAAGATTTGCAAGACACAAGGATTATCAAGAACCGCTTACGGCAAATCGACTGTGAGTCAAATGGGAAATCTCGTGGTTGTTGGCCTGCAATGGGGTGACGAAGGTAAGGGAAAGATTGTCGACGTTCTTTCTGAGAATTTTGATATTGTTACTCGTTTTCAGGGAGGTAGTAATGCTGGTCATACCGTACTTATCGGATCTGATATTTTCAAATTTAGACTGATGCCTACTGGTGCAGTACGAGGTAAGAAGGTAGTCATAGGAAATGGCGTTGTTGTTGATCCTCTCATTCTACTTCAGGAGCTTGAACAATTATCTTCTGCTGGTCTTAACATAGATTTACTTGTAAGTGACCGTGCTCACTTCATCACTCCTTACCACATTAGCATTGATGGGCTTCAAGAGAAAGCAAAGGGAGATCAGAAGATAGGCACAACTAAACGAGGTATTGGGCCAACTTATGCCGACAAGATCTCTCGAATTGGAATCAGAGCATCAGATTTGCAGGACATTTTCAGGACTCCACAATGGAAGGTTCTTGAAGAAACCTCAACTTCTCGAATACAAGATCTGCATCATGCAAAAGTCGATGAGAGCACTCAAAACGCATTGGATGATTATGCCGAAGCCCTCAAGCAAGTTGTACCACTAGTTGGTGATGCTAGCGAGTTTCTGAACTCTGCCATTGATTCTGGACAACGCGTTCTATTTGAAGGGGCTCAAGGAACTCTCCTGGATATTGATCATGGTACTTATCCATTTGTCACTAGCTCGAACTGTGTTTCTGCGGCAGCAGCAACTGGTTCTGGTGTTTCTCCAACAAAGATTGGTTCTATTCTCGGAATATCTAAAGCATACTTGACAAGAGTTGGTGCAGGTCCTTTTCCAACAGAACTTGATGATGCTACAGGTGAAATTCTGAGGACACGTGGATCTGAATTTGGCACAGTTACTGGAAGACCGCGTAGGTGCGGCTGGTTAGATCTTGTTGCACTGAAATACGCAGTTCGTGTGAATGGTGCGGAATATCTAGCAATAACTAAAATTGATGTACTGACTGGTCTAGAATCATTGAAGGTCTGCGTTGGCTATGAAATTGATGGTTCCGAACTGAATACTATTCCCGCAAGCTCGACAACCTACTCAAAAGTAACCCCCATCTACGAAGAGCTAGATGGATGGTCAGAACTGCCGGAGATATCTGATGATACAGATTCCTTTTCTTCAATACCCGATGCCATGATGGATTATCTACATAAGATTGAAACGTGGACTGGCTCCAAAGTAGCTATCCTCTCCCTCGGTCCTGATAGAGCTGATACAATTCAGGTTCCTGGAGTTTTACCAAACATAACTATTCGCGTTTGAATTCAATCATGACGATAGAGAGAATAATCGCCATAGCTCCAATTAGTAGTAGTGGTGGGACTAGATTTAGGAACAACGCAAAGTAACTTATGATTGTAGATGGGTGGAGTGCAATGATAGGTAGTCTAACCCATAAGTGAAGCATTCCATAAATTGCAAAGATTGGATAGAGTAAGATACCTCCACTGATTGTCAGCAGAATGATGATTACTGCTATTTTGCTCTTAATAGGATCTAGAAGCGGAACAGGTATTATTTCTTGGTCATCAAATTTGAAATAGTACCCGATTAGGATGGTTGGTGAACGAACCTTGATTATTTCCAATACTTGTACTCCTACCTGTATTGAGAGTAAAATACTGGTATGTATGACCATGTATCCAAGTAATAGAGCATTCAGAAAGGGGAGTGGATAGAGCGGACTGACAAGAAGTTGGAAGCTCATAATGATTCCTAAGAGCACACAAAAATTCACCATTAAGAGGAATCCATGTTCTATTGCACCTTTTAGAAATTTATTCAATGTGACCATCTAACTCCTTTCGACCCACATCTAAACGCCAAGTTTGAATGGTTTAGGTGGCGGGGTTCCAGCAAAGGCCGAGTCCAATGGTCCCAACTCTTGATTCTTCGCAATGGCTTTGGTAACTAAGTCAGTAAAAAGGGTGTTGACGTTATGTCCCGTCTTGGCACTAGTTTCATAGTGGAAGACATCTAGCCAATTTTTCACCATATTTCCTGCTTCAGGTGGGACCAACCGGTCTGGTCTATCTACCTTGTTGGCAACAACCGCAACTACTGCATTAGGACATACAGTGATTAATTTGGTGTACCATTCGCCTATGTCAAGGAATGTCTGTGGTCTTGTGACATCGTATACAAGGATTGCCATCGAAGCTCCCGCCATGTAACGCCGTCTGAGCTCGTTATACGTAGGTTGCCCTGCCAGATCCCAAAGTACCACTCTTGCGGTGACTTTGCTCCCTGTTGGTAAATTAACATCAAGAGTCTTGAGAGCGAAAGTTGTACCAATTGTGGCAATGTAACGTTCACTGAAACTGTCTTCGGTGTATCTTTTGATGCAACTGGTCTTACCTACGGCTCCGTTACCCAGGGCCACCAGTTTGAACATGTGTGAGATACTCTCTGTTGACATTTTTCAGCTGTCCTTATGTTCACTCAATTGTGATGTGCTTATTTTTAACAATTAAGCATTCTGGGGATATACACCAAGAAATCGGGCAACACAACACAATAATTCGATGGTCCCACATTCGTCTTCTATTCCGCGAGATTGCTCGGATGATTGCTTCAGAAACTGTGTGGTTTACTCCAATTCCGCATCAATGTTTCTATTTTTGCATAAGTCAGTTCCTTCAGTTATAGTATCTTTCCGATTTCTAATTAACCATTACTGTGAAACGTAAAAAATATGTAAGATTTACAACTTATATATTACCCCATCCTTTTTAGCGAGGTCTCTGAGTTCCAGATGCTGCCCCATTCGACTACGATTTAGCTCATCTGGAATCTCGACCTCAGCTCGATAGTTGACTGAGGTCCATGTTGGATGGCGTTTCTTCATGTCAACATCGATTATCTGCACACATTCAAAGAGCAGTGCAATATCATAGATAGTACAGGATACCTGTTCCATTGACCGCATTCCTTCTCCTAAGTCAATTTTATTGAACCAGACATTCCAGCACCGTTTCCAACCCTTCCTATACCGGACCAGGTCCGGTGTTGCCACCATGACGACCTCCTCACCCAACTCACTTTCAATAACTTCCCGTGCAGTCCTTGGAAGGACATACGTTCCATTGAGAAATCGCTCATTATCTACTCGTGGTCGAAGGAAGGTCATACTCAACAATCCATTGGTTGTTTCGACCTCATCATCATAATAAACGTCATTCAGGGGATTCCAAGAATACAGCCGACCATCTTCTGTCTGATAATAGTCACCCCTTGTCATCGGACTTCGTAAGAAACCGATTACCGCCTCAGTAGTCTCAAATTCTAGTTCCTCTAGGAGTTCCTCATTCCGTCCCACTAGATGGATGAGGTACGAACCCGATTCTTCATTGATAGAAACATTGACGCTCACTGACTGAACCGGTTCTGCATCACTCACTATCTGTTTCAGACACTCATCCACTCGTACACTGAGATCAGAGGGAATAGCAGCATCATCAGGAAATGGTAATCTTCCAATGACCTTTTTTGGTACTCCTGAGATCGTGATCCCTCTGATAGGTGCGGTCATCCCCTCCTTCGGTGCTCTGTATCTTATCTTTCCAAGGAGATTCCATTGAAGTCCATCAATCTCTTCCAGGTTCTTTACCCAGAGAAGGTCCATACCATCAAATCGAGTGATGATGATGGTCTGTCGTTCATCAGAGGACTCTTGCAGGGTGTATTCAGCATCCTTACCAAGTACTCCCAGGTCCACTATCGTTTTGTAAGTACCTCGTAGTGGAGCAGTCATGTTGACTCCGGTGAGGAGGCCCGTAATCATTTTCTCACTCCTTGGCTCTTCCTGAAAGACCAACCAGAGTTGGCCATCACCCCTTGGAATCTGTTCCCCAACCCTATGACTCTCAAAGAGTCTAGACTTCACTGGCCCAGAAACAAGCTGTCGTGTTCTCCATAGAAGGTTTGACCAGAGAGCAGGAATGTCGAATCTATGCTGTGCTAGTCCCTGATGGTCATCCCGGGGCATGAAACCCATGTGCACCCATTGCCAGTCAGCCACTGCGCTCCAAAGAGTAGGTACATGAACCTTCAAGGACTCAGAGTTAACCTCTCTCATCGCCCCAATGAGTAACAGGAAGAGAGGGATTCCATACCGAGTGAGAAGCTCGGGCTGTTTTCGTACCACAGGAAATATACTTCGAGGGACCTGTTCACGACTGCTTCCGAATATGCGTTCATATGAGAGGTCCTTCCAGAGGTTCCGTGAACACTCAAGTTTCGCATAGAGTTTCTGTAGCAGGTCAAAGGTATCAAGGGTTGTACTCTTTCCCCTCTGATACTTCTTACACAGCTGGATGGTATTCTTTAGAACACCATGTAAGGATGCATCATAACGGTCACACCTTTTTAGTAAGAACTCTGCAGTTCTCTGTATCCGAAGTACCTCCTCATGTTGGGTCTGTTTTGTATCTATTACTTCCACAGGAGTTGGTCGTACCACTGGAGGTCGTCGTGATATTCTCTTTATCGCCGGGATATTTCTGGAGGGTTTCCTGATTTTACCTCTAGTGATGTCCTCAATGGATGAATAGGTGCCAGGTCGACCAAGGGAAGGTCCTTGGTGTTCTTGAATGAAGGACACTCTATCCCATATTCCTCTAGAGGAGGTAGTCTTCCCAAGAGCCATTATCTTCATTTCATGCTTTGATTTGTGAGTATCCTGTGGTGGTTGATCTGAAGACCTCTTCTCTGTATTAAGGGCTCTACTCAGACTGGGAGCTAGTTTGTAGATATCATCAAGTATGATCTTTCCGGATCCAAGACCGACCTCTACATACGATGCAGAGTAGAACGCACGCCCATAGGTCTCACTGTCACCAAACACTTCTTCTGCTGAAACAGTCCGCTCCTTCTTGGAGTCAGCTCGAAATCTCCGTGCCCATCCCTGCAGGTGTGGGACTCCAAAGGATTGCACCATTGGCTCATTGGATGTGGGAGTGTCCAGTGCAATGATCCTGATGTCCTCCCTTCGAGGGGTCCGCCATCCAAAGTTCCGTGGAGAGGTCGGGAGGTTCCAGATGACCTCATCAAGGAGTAACCGTCTGGGTGAGTCGTGAGGGAGTGGAGTCACTCTATGCAGTTGATAGGTGGCTGACAGTATTGGTACAGGAACTGGTCTATCAAGCCAGATGATCTCCGCAGCTTTCTTTGGCAACCACTCTATTATCCTATGTTCTAAGGTCTTCAGTAATGAGTTCAAGTGAGAGGGGATGATATTTCGAAGCTGGGACCACCCATCGATGACAATGATAGACTTTTCCTCTTGTTGGATACTTTCTCTAACCTGTGCTTCAAGTTGCTTAATACCAGTAGTGGCATCCGAGAAGAAGTACTCCTTGAGATTGCTACTGAGGTCATGGAACTCAATCTCACCAGCAAGATGTTTGAGGTGCTCCAGCCTCCGTCTTGATAACCTCTTGGGTTTCTGGTCTCCAACAAGACGAAATCGTTGAAGACGTACACAGCTCTCTGCGAGTTCCCCGGTCAGGTCTAACCACTTGATATTCTGTCTTTCAGAAACCTCTCTAAGATCAGACAGATAGTGTAAGAGATGCCAGTTGCGGGATATCCATCCTGCTGATTCGCCAGAAGATCCTCCAGAGGGAACTGTCAGATACAGGGTGAAGTGGACATCATCCTTGACCCTATCTCTGAAGGGATTATCTTCAATGATAGATTCAAGGGGTATTGCCTGCTTAAGCAGATGGTGAGGTCCCTGTGATGGAAGTAGGACTATTCCGAATTTGTACTGCCATCTCTTTCCAACTCCCTGTGAGTTTAGTGTGTACAGGGTTCGTTCGTCTGGAGATGGACCGGTCTTCAGGTCCTTGATGACCAACTTCACAAGTTCTGGAAGGAGAGTGAACATGGTTTCACGGTCCTCATCACTGTCCAATAGCACGATTCCCTTCCATAATGTCTTTGGACGGTCAGAGTCTTGCTTCACCAACTCCCTATACTCGTCTATCAGACCGGACTCGTAGCTCTGAAGCTGGGTGAGTTCTGAGGGAGTCGGAGTACTATTGACTATTCGAAACCACTCAGTGGAAGTCAATGCTCGTTTCCTAACAACAAGCCCTGGGACCCGTGAATCCTCCTTCTTCGTTCGTGGTTGCTTTCCTCGCATGGTCCAGTTGATCCCAGTCTTTGTCTTGGCATCAAGTGCCATGATTGGAGTGAATAGAATATCTCCTGCAACTGACCGCCGCGCTGACACTACAATGTCCGCCTGACCACTCCCGGAGATACTTCTGACAGGGACCTCTGCTGAGATCAAATATTCCGATGGCTCATCCAGAAAGTTATCCCCAGCATAGACAAGTTGTCGCAAAGATGATGGATGAAACAAATCCCCAAAGAGTACTCTGTGCCAGTCATTTCCCTCTCTCTGAGAAGCCTGGAGAATATGATTATAGAGGTCCTGTGTATCATCATCAGTAAGAGATGGTCTGATGGGTTCTTTGAACTCCGAAACCTCTCTCATTTTGTACTTCATGGTTTTCGCTAGCCCTGAGAGCGCCTTCTTCATCGCTGGTGAGGTGTCTGTTCTTAGTGTCAGTGTCTTTCTCTTCTTATCTACAGGATGACCCATCAACTTCAGAAGTTCAATTGTAGTCTGCTCCATCTCTTTAGAAGTGTCCTGTCTGTAAGTCTTGTTAATCTGAGTCACTATCTTCGCCAGCGTGGGTTTCCTTGAACCCGACTCGATCTGCAGGGTGAGTCGAGGAGTTCTTCCTAAGCGCCTGCTGTATCTGGATCGAATCTCCAAGACAATCTCACGAAGGACCTTGTCTGCATCGGGCCAAAACTTTCCTCTCCCCATGGTCCCATCAGTATACACCCAGTCCAAGAAAGGCCGCAGTCTATAGATGAGGAGTCGAATGTATCTCATTGAGGCGGTCTTTGGGACATTGTGTATGAAGCACTGACGGACCAGCTCAATCACATGAGCCCGTATCATGTCAACAAAGTCCATCTCTGGAAGGGTGGAGTGTCTGACACGGACAAATGGATACTTTGAGTTTCCCGGATAAGCTGCTATCCACGAAACATTTACACCCTTCTTCGGGGGATATTTCTGTGCTATACTCTTGTGGACTAACTCTACCTTCTTGTCGGGATATTCTCGGACCTGATAATACTTCACCTTGGGAAAACTGTAATACTTGGTTGCGATACTCCTCAGTTCTGCTCCTGCATAGTTGAGGAGATCATTAAGTGGACCAATGGTGCCCTCTCTCCAGTTATAGACCCGTAAGAACTCTGTATTTCCAAAGGGTCGTGTGGTGTACCATAGCATCCCCAGGTAGTTTTTTCTCATATTATGCTCAATGTTCAAAATCAGCGAGAAGTCAAAGACTCCAGTCTTCTTCAGTCGCTTATATTCAGCACATGCATCCATCCACATCTGCTTAATCTCTTCAAATAACCTAATGACCTCAGGGTCTTTGGTCACCCGTCGCTCAGCCAAACGGACAGTGGCTGCTAGTCCGGAGTAGATGGAGGTAGCTAAGACCTTTGCAGGCTGCGTTGGGACAATCCTCTTACCGTTGCGTTTCTGTTCCTTATTCGTAGAGGATCGACCTAAGGACAGCTGGGATATGGTTTTGGTCATGAGCATCACACCAGATTTTCTCTAGTTCTTTGAGGTCTACACCTCTTTTCTTCAAAGTCTTGATTCGTTTGATAGCTCCAACCCCTGTCATTGCTTGCGTTATCAGCCGTAGCAACTCATTCCGAATCGCTGCACTATTGCGTTGAGCCTGTAGAGTTGTTTTTTTGGTAAGTGTCTGTGTTCCAAAATCTCCTTTTTCTGCCCTTTGAGATACATACAGCTTAGCATCTGTGAGGTCGATAAAGAAACGAGTTTCATCATCTCTTGTGACGGAATAGCCTATAGATTGATTGTTCATCTCAAAGAGAACAAGTTTATTGAATCGTCTAATTTTGAATAAAGCAGCTCCAATCTTTCGAGCAAAACGAAGATGCCTATCAGGGATATCGAAGGGGGTAAGAGGAACTTTCTCATAGTGTGAAACTAGGTTTGAATTGAGTAGATGGATTGATCTGTCAGTATAATCCACCTTCCAAACAGACTCAATGAGAAGCCCTGCCATTCCTCTCATGATTGGACTCTTGATATATATCGTCTTAGTTTCAAGTTCTCTGAATTGTTCAATATCATCAAGTGATGGATAGGTTTCCAAACGTGCACGTTTCATGTTTTTATCACTCTTCTGTACGGTTATACAGATAATATACAG
>JAUWOU010000240.1 GCA_030612005.1 Candidatus Thorarchaeota archaeon
ATTCTAGCAGGTATAGTGACAATCATTGGAGGACTAATACTAACGACTGATAGAGTTTGGCTCGGAAGAATTATTCTGCTTGGGGCAATTGCTGCTGGTGTACTTGGTCTCATGATGTCGTTAGTTCAATTAACAATGGTAGGAACAATCAATATGGGTATAACATTGCAACTGCAACAATCATTGGGTTGGGTAGGCGCGATTATTGTTTTTGTTGCAAGAATAATTGCAGATCAAAAACCTTTGATTTCACCTTCTACTTAGATATCAAAGATTGAAACACTGGTTTCCAGATTCTTTGATGCTTGTATGCATTCTTTAAGAATGCCTTCCTTGTCGACGTCCATCGGTGCAAATACATATATACCATACTCCCTTTCCAGTTCCACAGATTAGACTTACAGCACCTTCGGGGTTAATTGCTACAAATCCTTGTTCTATCTTTAGAGCAGTAACAAAAGAAACGCCTTTCAGTTGGAAATTCTGAAATTGTCCATTCCAAGCTTGAACTAATGTATCAATGTCTCCACTGATCTGCATATTATCACTGGCATAAGCGACTTGTCCTTCATATGTAAAAACCGAAAATCCAATTATCTCAGTGTAATTGCTCATTGCTATATCTATGGTGCGTTTCACTCTCATGACCATGAAAATCAATCAAGTAAACCAATAATCAGTAAAAATAGCTTTCTTGACTGTAGTTCAACTCAATGAAAGATTTATCAATTTTCAATTCCATAGTTACTTGAATTAGAAATGACAAAGAAAAAAAAGAAGAAGCAGAAGAAATCATTTCTGGGAAATAGTATCCCTTCTAGATACACGACACATCCAGTCATGATAACGCGCTGGATGACTGAAATAGATAACTATGCAAAACGAAAGAAGAAGAAAAAACCTAGAGCCCTAAAGCATCCCCACAATTAGATAGAGGGACTTGCCAACATTAATGCTTTAGTGAGTAAGAAAGTTCTATGATGAAGCTCATTATTGCTGATATTAGCCACTAGCCGATTATTCTTGACACCAAATCCATGTCTAAGTGCAATATTCCTTAATTGTTCACGATGCAGTTGTGTTGACACTAAGCGATAGACAAACCATTCATCAGTACCTTTCTCTTTGATTCTGCAATTCACATCAAATTGAAGTCCATTTTCCAGGGTCACTTTAATCTTCTTTCCATAAGTGTGTCTAATTGCGGTTTTAGTCCCTAGTATACCTTTGAGTATTGCAAGTGTGTATGTTAATGCAGGTCCAGGTAGAAAAGCCCAAGACCAGAATCGAAATATCAAAACTATGAGTGCAACTGACAAGCAGAAACCAATTGTATTAACAGAAGCAACTACTGCAAATCCTTGGGTCCATCCTTGATTCCAACCCACAGGTGGAACTGCACCAAAAGAGATTATTTCTGGATTATAGAATAGATAGAATGTGATAGAGAAGACAACAATGAATGCAGCTAGAGCAATACGTAGACGATCCTTGTAAAGAGCCCTTGCTTGCTTCAGAAGCATATCTTCCATTGTTACTCTTCCTCTAGCGCTTTCATGTATAACTTTCGCGCACTCTCTCCGTTTGTCCTACAGAGATCAACAAGAACAGATAGGAGCGGATGCTCATTGTTTACCCTAATAGCATAGAGCTTTGGAGTAAGCTGGTCTATCTGTATCATCTCGTTCTCTTTGAGGTGTGAGATGACACCTCTGTAAAGACTCCTGGATTTTCCACTGTACCCAATCAATCGACTGAGTTGAACACCGCTAACACTTCTTGGATAAATGTGTGCCAACGCAAGAAGGATTGCCCGCCTTGTGTCGTTCAATGACGACATTAGTTGCACTAGTTCATACACTGAAGTTGTTTTGGCTTCATCCTCCACTTTATGTCCAACCTACTATTACTTGCTTGTGCACTTCCGTACACATCTCATATAACATTCAAAGTTATATATTTGTAGCCACGATATTCAAAATTAGTAAATAATGGGAGTATTTCTCTTTTGCTAAAGCAGTATTCCACATTCATTAATAACGCAGCATAACCATCGGCCAAAGTATTAATAGGGTAGAATTTGGAATATTGTAAGAACCTAATTGCAAGGAGGAAAAGATAATTTCATCATTTTCGAGCAAGTATTTTGGCTGGCTCATTTCATTACTCATAGTACTCCTCGGCGGATGGTTCCTGCTACCGCAAGGATATGAAGCTGCAATAGCTATCCTAGCGCCCTCACTCGGAAATTATGTGAGGCCATCATTGGTCATGTTGAATCTAGTCCTCGTTAATCCGATGAATAGTTTTACAATGATTGCAGTCTGGGCAGGAGCTGGTTTTGTCGGGGGAATGATAGCAGGTACCAAAAAAGGTGCTTTTGTTGTCGGACTAATGGTTTGGCTAGCTTGTATTGGCATTATTGCCTTGTGCGTATATCTTCTACTTCAAGGAGGTCTAGCACTTGGTACATTAGTAATCCCACCGGGCTCTTCATTGATTGACTTACTTGGCATCCCATTGATCCAAGGCGCAATCGATCAAATCCTACCACTTATTTCAGGTATTGGAGGAGGAGGCGGTTTGGACATTATGACTCTGATCACACCTTTGATCATTTGGTTCTTCACACCAATTATTATTGTGATTGTCGCAGCAATAATCGGTTCTGTTGTCAGACCAAAGGAGGACTTTTAGAATGAAAATTAATTACAAGCACGCATTTGTCATATTAGCTATGGCATTTCTGTTCGCTGCACCCGCGGTGGTCGCAGCAAATGCAGGTGATGCAGTTGTGGCTCAAGATATTGGAGAAGAGTTCATCTTCAACCTAATTGAAAACGGTGCAGAAGTTGTATTTGCAACAATCGACCCACAAGGTACTCCCGCAGTTATCTATGGGCAACTTGGAATTCCATCATCATCATCTTTAGGGTTAGATCAATCTGGACCTGGTGAAATGTATGATGGTTGCATGGTGATGGCCTTATTGGCTACACAAGGTGAGCTTCTAGATTACATCATAGATATGATTGGTGGAGAATTCTTAGGGTTTGAAGGTGCTAGTGAAGATTTTGTGGCCGCTCAATTTGGCGAGGATGGTTTCAATGTCGATTCTATTCTTGAGATGATAGGCTCCGACTTCAGCTTGCTCATCAATGTCTTTGTTGATGTAACAGATGCAGATGCACGTGCTAGAATGGGCGCGATTCGAAGTCATCTGAATATTGAATTTGGTTTCGCTTTTGCAGATCTTCTAGACTTGAGGATTGATGAAGATTTCTTCCCACCAGAAATGGGAATCACTCTTCCATTTACCATCAATCTCTTCATCTATCAAATTACCAACACATTTGAAGATGCAGTAGAGAGTGTACTTGGTGTCATGGACCAATCTGGTTTTCTAAATTCGATTGACACAAGTGTAATTACTAAGGCAAGAGCATCTGGTGCAGGACTCCTAGCTGTACCCGATATGGGGGACCTAATGGATCTAATTGGAGGATTTATGGGTGGAGAAAACACAACAGCCTCTTCATTTCTAATTTCTCAGTTGCCTGCTTTAGACGGTCCAATAGCGATTGCTGCCGCAGGATACATTGGAGACCAAATTCTCGATACAACCTCTGACGAAATCAATCTATTTGAAGATCTCTTAGGTAAGGAACCTCTAGCTAACATCAATGGCATGGATGATGGTCAATCTATTGTTATCATGCAACTTCCATCAAATGTCAATATAACGATGTACAGTCCTGAAGATGAAGGTCTAAATCGTACCTTCTATGATAGTGATTTAG
>JAUWOU010000174.1 GCA_030612005.1 Candidatus Thorarchaeota archaeon
GTCAGCGATTCTTGAGGTGCTAGGGGAGATTGATGATATTGCAAGGAGGGTGCAGATTTTGGAACAACGACGCGAGGAGACCACCCCCTAATGAGCAAAACTGGATGGCTTCTGGATGCAAATATCGACTATGAGAGAGAAGCACTGACCCTGTGGATTAAACATGAGGGAAAGACCCGAGGGTATACCTATCGTGGATTCCATCCTTCAATATTCGTCAGCACAGACCTGATTCAAAGTGGGGAGTGGAGGGATTCTGACATTATCCGTTCAGTCCTTGAACATCCAAAGATTGTGGACTCAAAAATTGTACACAAATTCACTAGTGTATATGATGACGAAAAGACCCCAGTACTACAGGTCTTCACAACACCAGATGCACAAAGAGAAGTAGCAAAAGACCTGGAGAAACTACCTGGAGCAACTGTATTTCATGGGGATATTGACGCTGTGCAACAGTTGTTCATAACAAAGGGTATGTTTGCCTTTGGAAATGTCGAGTTTGACTTGAATGGAGATGAGATTGTCAATATCAGATGTCTTGACGACCGTGACAATCCCGAATACGATATCCCAGAGTTCGAACAGATGGACTTTGAGGTGCTTATTGATACAGACCAGATATTCCCAGGCATGGAAGATAGAATACATCACATTGAGGTCTATCATAGAGAGAAGATAATCCGTATCGAGGAGGAGGACGAAGAAGAGATTCTCAGACGCTTTCAAGAAACCATCGACAAAATAGACCCCGATGTGATAGTCAGTAGAGGAGGAGATGAGAGCCTCTTCAGGTACCTCAGTATACGCGCAAAGGTAAATGGAATGGATTTGATTCTCTCCCGTGATGGAAAACCCCTAAGGGTCACACAGGGAGCTCCACAATCATTTTGGCAATACAATCGAATCATATACAGATCAGGAACTCAGGTCGTTTTGAACGGGAGAATCCATATCGACAGAGGAAAGACTGGCATGCATTTCTATTCCCCGGTGGGACTAGAAGGGGTTGCAGAAAGCTGCCGGCTCGCCCTCGGAAGACCACAGAGAGTTTCACGAATGACAATTGGTGCAGTGAATGCTGCGGTTCAGTTCTACAACGCCTTCAAGATGGACATACTGATCCCACCAGTAAAGAAAAACCCAGAGTTCCTCAAGTCAATTAATGAACTAGCAGCCATAGATCGAGGCGGGCTGATACTTCAGCCAAAACCAGGCATCTACGAGAATATTGCAGAGTGTGATTTCTCGTCAATGTACCCAACACTCATGGTCACTAGAAACATCAGTCCTGAAACCATCTGTACTAGAACAGACTGTCCCTATGACGAGAAATACTGCATACCTATTCCCGAACTCAGCTTCAAAATATGTACTCGTAAGAGGGGGATAGTATCAAAGTCCTTGGAGATGTTGGTCAATAGACGAACGGGCTTCAAGAGATTGATAGAAGAGGGAAACAATGTAAAGAAGTATGAGTTCATCCAGAATACTCTGAAGGGAGTACTGGTTTCCTGTTTCGGGTATCTTGGCTTCAAGAATGCCAAGTTTGGAAGAGTAGAAGCACATACAGCAGTCACAGCTCTCGCCAGAGAGGTCTTGCTAAAAACTCAGGACATCGGAGAGGCGATGGGGTTTGAGATGATTCATGGAATCGTTGACTCGGTATGGCTGAAATCAGAGGAAGATATCTGTCATGAGAATATTGTTGAATTCTGTAGACGGGTCACCGAAGAAGTTGAGGTTTCAATGGCACTAAAAGGGGTCTACAAGTGGATGGTTATTCCATCATCGCGTCTTCATCCATCCATCGCGCCACTGAACCGATACTATGGCGTGTATAGAAACGGTAGCATCAAGACTCGTGGAATTGAAACCCGACGTCGGGACACCTGCCTCTATGTGGGCGACTGCCAAATGGCAATGATCAAGACTCTTGCTCGTGCCAATGATAAAGCAGGGTTCTTAGAACGAATCCCCGATGCCTATGCAGTCTGTCAGAGTTACATCGACCGACTCCATGACGATGATGTTGACCTTCGAGACCTCATTCTAAACAATACTCTAACAAGAGAACCAAATGAGTATCGCACTACGTCCAGAGCTGCAATAGTTGCCCGGCAGCTTGTCAAAGCAGGAAGGGAACTTCATGCAGGACAAAAAGTCAGGTACGTCATGACTGATGCTGGGTCAGAAAATCCATTGCGAAGAGTGAGAGCTCTAGAGCTGTTAGACAACTCCACAAGATACTACCCTGAAGCATATGCTGAACTCTGTAAACGAGCCTTTGAAAATCTAATACCATCTCAGTATCTTAATCCATTAGAATACAATGATTCAGATCAATTACTACTAACTACTCATTGACTGCATGTGCTTGCATTGCAACCCTTGGTTTGAGTTCTCGAACTGGAATGCCAGTTTCACGGGACACTCGAATCAAATCATCCGATTCCGGCTTGATACTGACTATGCTCCCATCAATTGAACGTGAAACCTTTACTCGTACCATATACTCCTTGTCATCAATCTCAAGAGAACAGACTAGAGTTTCACGAGCTGCCTTCAATCGCTCCCAAGTATTGTAGCGGATACCAATTGTTCCTAGCTGGCGAATCAGGATCTCTGCGATACTCTTTAACCCAGTTTTGGGAGCAATTACTTTTACTACATGGGCTGGTCGATTCTTCTTTCCAATCGCGGGGATAATGACTACATCATAAGCTAGACCGTCTTCGAGTAAGGTCTCGAATAGTGTAGCAAGAGTTTCACCATCAACATCATCGACATTAGTTTCAATGACTACTACTTCGTCTGCATTCCACTCATCGAGCACAATTGTTCGCTCCTCGGTCTTTGTTTTAGAAACTTCAACTGGTGGTTCCTTGGCTTCTGGCTCAGTCTTAGGCTCTTTCTTCTTAGTTTCTTTTGTGGGAGGTTTCTTTGGTTCTGTTCCCTCTGAAACAACGACTTCGCCCACAACTATCTTCATCATATTTGGAATAGTTCCAAGGTCTCTAGTTCCAAAACCTATTCCTTGATTCTGAGCTACAAAATTATCTATTGATTCAACATATTCTGATGCAAGAACTGCTAATAGAGCTGCACCTGTTGGAGTAAGTACTTCAGTTTCAGCATCTCCATTGTGAAATTTCATATCATGAACTACGAGGATCTCAGCTACAGCAGGTACGGGTACTTCGAGATCACCATGCTCACATGAGATGATTCCACTTCCTGTCGCTACATGTGTGGCAACAATCTTAGTATCTTCGAGCAACCCTGCTCGTTCCAGAAGATATGCGGTGCCCACGATATCTAGAACTGTATCAATGCTACCGGTTTCATGAAGATGTAGTTCATCAATTGGCTGGTTGTGAGCTCTACTCTCAGCCTGAAGTATTACAGTCATCGTATCCGTAACGAGAGTTTTTGCCTTTGCTGATAGTTCAACTTCTTCAGCAACTGCTTGAAGAACGTCCATCATGGAACTAGGATTGAACCGTATTGTAGGATTTCGAGTTATCTGAAGAACACGACCAGTGTTGCCAGAATGTTCCTTTGAGCCTATAGCCAATCTAAATGAAGGGTCATATATCAGCATACTAGCAGCAACAGGTAGAAGAACATCAGGCTCTCCGATGAGGTCGGTTAAGGCAGATAGGAACATATCCCCAGCTGCGCCCGCTGTTGCCACATCGATTAATACTCGTTTCTTTGCCAAGTTCATTACTTCTCCTGCTGATAGTCCACCAAGTATTCTTTTGCATCTTTAATGCCCTTTTCTTTCTTTCTTTGACGGACAACGTGACAATGATGGTTAATCACTATCATTCAGCATGTATCATATCAAATTAGACTGTACTAATTTATTCACCTTTTCGCCATTGGTCAAAGATAGCCATGTACATACATTCCTTTGGAGATATCCACATCTCAGAGGAGTCAAATGATTGATTAACAAATTCTACAGGTGCATCTCGAATCAATGCGATTGGAATGGATTCATCAGATTCGCCCATTACTGCAGTACAAGCTGATGCAAGATTATCTGCAATGGCTCTTCGGGTTATTCGCATCTCGTTTCCGAAGAGGTCATGTCTTCCCCTATCGTCAGCAACAGGTCGGAAACCTGCAACACCTAATGCCATTCCTATATTACCCAGTCTCAGAGGTTGGGTTCTACTATCAATCACCATAACTCCAACAGTTTTCCCTGTTCTTTCTTTGATTTCAGTCCGTATTCGGTCTGCACTAGCACGAGAATCAAGAGGTAGGAGAGAGGCATGTCCAGGAGGTATATTGGATTTATCAACACCAGCATTAGCCATCAATGTATTAGATTTAATCGTGAGTACAACACGTGGAATTCCTCCAAGAATTTCATCGGCTTCCTGGATTATCAGTTCCGCAACTTCAGGAAGTATTTCATATCTTTCACCTAGCTTTTTGGCTTCGTCAGAAACCTGAACCTCGGAGAGTTTTACAACACGTCCCTCGGTTGTCCCCAAAGGGGTTTCTGCAATTGTGATGATATCATTATCCACCAATGAAAGTCCTGAAGCATCTAGACTTTCTAATAGAACGTCTACAAAATTATCCTCTGGGACTATAATTCGTGTTTGAACAGGAAATATTTGCATATTTGAAACCCGAACTCTCAGAACTAAGCAACAAGATAAAGGATTCTTACTTCTTCTTCTGTAACTTCATTCTCTCAGCCATAATGCATCGGTCACCTTTTCGACCACCCATAGGAAATTTTGGAGTTCCCATCGAATTCATGCATCTAGCTGCAACAGCTGCGCCCATAGCCAGACCATCTTCAACAAATACAAGTTGATGATTATCAGTCCAGAGCTCACCTGAACGCAGTTTCAGAAACTGCTTGATTAAATCAGGCTTAGAACCTGTAGTAATTGCTCGTCCAGTCAAACCGAGTGAGGTGTCTTCGAGTATCAAATTCTCGGATTCTGCTACTTTTAGAATCCTCTCAACAATTCCAGCTTGTATTCCATCAATGAATGCATGTAAGTAATCAACAGTGTATCCTTCAGAGAAAATCTTGCCGAAAGTTTCCATCTCTGCCAGGTCAGCATCCACACCTATCAGAATAACCCCCGATTCATTTGCTGCGTTTGGATCAACAGGAACTGTTCCATAGCGAGTCGCTGTTTCAGGTACACGTTCCACGGTAATCAGAGCATGTGCTTCAAATATATCACGAGGATTAACCTCGACTGGTTCGATTGTTTTGGTTGGAATTGCATCTAGAACACAACCTGTGCCAGATTGAGCAAATCCAGAACCGCGAAAAATTGCATCAGGAATCGCACCTGCAAGACCCGCAAAAGAACCAATTGTCTTTGCATATGGAAATCCCATGTCTGTGATTCTTCCTGCAAGTGTAGTTCCAAAGTCTAGGGTCATCACTGGGTTCCTGAAATCGATATCAGTTCCCTTTACTGCCCCCTTGAGCCCTGCTGTAACCAGTTCACCCTCCATCTCATTTGCTACAATCTCTGTATTTGATGGTGGTAAGGATGATGCAATTGCTCCATCGAAGTAGACTTTCTTGAGCCAAGTAAAATCACGTAATCCAGGAGGAAGATTTTCTGGACTCATTGCAGCAGTCATCTTTCGCGGAGGTATACCAGCACGGAGACAACCGTCAGCAAGAGCTTTTACAATTGAACCGACTTCCTCTGGGCTCGCAAAACCTGCTGTAACTCCTGTGGAACGTACAACAAAATGAAGATCTTTCTCAATGTCAACTTTCGACTTTAACAAAACTGATGAAAGAATACTGGAAACCATCTCAGCTACTGAGTCTTGAGTGAGAGGGACACCAAAAACAGTTTCACCAAATACCGCTTCATTTGAATGGGGAGGTCTCACATCGCGTGTCATTCGTACTTCTTTTTCAATCTCATATATCTCAGCAGTCTTAAGATTAGTAGTTACAAGAATAGCCTTAGTAGTAGTATTGCCAAGTTCCACAGATGCAACTGTGTAAAAGGAGCCCATACGAAGTGAGGAAATTCCAATCGACTTTGGTCTCAAGACTCGCTGCAAGATTATCTCCACCTATCATAAGAGCTTCTTGAACGGATGATCAGTTCCAGGCTCAATTCCAAACTCCAAGTATGCAGACTCTGCTGCAAACACATCTCCCATTGCTACTACTGGAAATACTCGTTCTGCATTCTCAATTGGACCATAGAGAAGGAAGTCAGCACCCATCATCTGAGCAATGAGGTTTGATGCAACATCTGCTGTTTTATACGCCTCTCTATTGACCTTCTTGTACTTTCGTAACCACGGCCAAGATGCTGGAGCATTGTGTACTCCAGAGCCTGTGGGTAGACCATATAGTGTCTTAGATACAAATGTGAATGCAGCTGCAGAACCAGCTCCAGCACCCATTGCAGTAACAGCAGTATCCAACAAAGGTTTCGTCACACCCAGTTTTCTACACAGCTCCAAGAGACCCATATCCTGATTCTTTGCTCCATCTTCAAGAACAGCTCTTCTTCCTGCGATAGTAGAGTCCTGTGGGTTAAAGGCTAAAATGATTGCACATTCGTGTTGAATCTCTTCCAAAGCGTCAAGCTCTTCTGTTGTTGCAGAAACGTTAATCGAATTGTAAATTGCTTCATCAAGAAGTCCAATCTCTTCGGAATGCTTCAGACCTGAAATCCGTACTTTGTGATCAGCGGAATCAATGAGAAATGGTGAATCAGTCAGGTCCGTTACAAAATCGATGTATCTAACCATTGCTTCTGTTGTTTCAGCAAATATCTGAAC
>JAUWOU010000071.1 GCA_030612005.1 Candidatus Thorarchaeota archaeon
ACATTAATCACTGATGGGATGATTGGTACTGTCTTCCGTGAGGGGCGAGTTGATTGCTGTGTTGTGGGAGCCGATAGGATACTTCGAACAGGTCATGTAATCAACAAAATCGGAACATATACCATGGCAATCACTGCGAAACATCACAATATTCCCTTTTACTCAGTTGTACCAATATCAACAATAGATATGATAACTGACCCTGAAGACGTTGTTATAGAAGAACGCGATCCAGATGAGATTCGTATGATTAATGGTGAATATATTACAGTTCCAGATGCAAAGGTGTACAATCCTGCATTTGACATGACGCCCCCTGAGTTAGTAGATGCTATAATCACTGATAGAGGGATTGTCAAGAATCCTACTGAGGAAAAGATGCGTAAACTCTTTGAAAAGGAATGATACACAATAGAAAGAGATGATAGACAAGAATATGGCGGGCGCTACTGCACTTCTATTCCCAGATTTCATTGGTATCTGTTCTGTGGAATCTATCTTTCATCTCAAAAACAAGTGACGCGAAAAGTAACATGATACCGAAAGGTATCAGGAATAACCAAGCTGTGCTAACTATTGGAGGACCTGAATGTGGGATTGGTCCTTCGGGAATGTATGTATCAAGTATAAGCATCATGAATAGTTCATTGAGTACATAGCTACTTAGAACTATAACTAATCCCAGAACAGCTAAAACCTTTCCTTTTTCGTTCATCTCTCTGTCACTACATTTAGCTCTGGATTCTTATTATTCTTGTTCTAGAATAGATAAAAAGCTATGATTGGATAAGTGGCGGGCGCGCCAGGATAGTGGGTACATAGACCAGTCTTGATAGGACCCTTAGCTACGGTGTAGAAATCTATAATACGGTAAATTGTTGTTATTTATAGACAAGGACGCGGGGAATTCAATATGTACTTGATATACATGGACGAATCTGGCAAACCAGAAAGGAGTCATAAATCACAACTTTTCGTACAGGCCGCATTTATACTTCTTGATGATGAATGGCAAGCAGTTGATAATAGCGTTGATACACTAAAAACAAAGTGGTTTCCTAATCTTGCTCCAACAGATATCGAAATTCATGCATGGGAGATAATAAATCAGAAAGGTCCATACAGAACATTGGGCAGAACAAATTCACTTCAATTTTTGACTGAAGTTTTTGATTTGATTTCACAAACTTCATGTACATTAGTAGCTTCAGTAATTCACAAGAATAGAATCTTTAGCAGACTGACAGACGACGACATTGATTTGTGGTCCCATCGATTATTATTCGAAAGAATTTGCAAGTTTCTCGAGAAAGACAATAATAGAAAAATAGCTGCAAATCAGTCTACTCATAAAGGAATACTACTTATTGATTTTATAACCCAGAGTTATAATAACAAAATTCGAAGAAAATATCGCAGATTCTCTAAACATGGAACATATTATCTGCAAAATAAATACCTAATAGAAGACCCACTTTTTGTAGATTCACAATACAGAAATATGTCACAGCTGGTGGATATTGTTGCTCATTTATTAAATCGTCATACTAACTTACGTAATAAACTGACAGCGAGTTGGAATGATGTTGATTATGTAATTGACCAAGGTTATAGAACAATTTTCAGTAAATTTGATACTGATTCAAGTGGTAAAGTGCTTGGGTGTGGAATCAAACATTTTCCATGAATAATAAAGAAATGAAATAGTGCGGGTGACTGCGCCAAAGGGCGTAGATCCCCGCTTATTGTTCGCCTAAGGGCGAACCACTCAATTATATAATACAATACTATGAATTAAACTTTCTGTATTGGTATTCTACTATCTTACGAACACTGAGATACTAGTGAGTTTACCGAAAGTATTCTATATATGATTGGATTCGAACCTACGACACTCCTAGATTTCAAATATACTCCATCAACTATTTCGATATTTCTTGTTTCAGAAGTATTATAGAAGAGCTTATGAACAGATAATCTGACAAACGCCTGGACACGACGGTTAAAGAAGCGTTTTCCAATACTAGATTCAATCAATTGAGGGGTGTAGACAAAATCTTGACAAGGAATTATATTCCTCGACCTGTTAGGAAATTACTTTTTTCCAGAAGCGGAGGATTTTGCAGTCGATGTCGTGAGAAATTATATGACATTTATGATACAGGAACGTTCACATTTAGTGGTGAAGTATGTCATATTAAGGGACTAAAGCCTAACTCATCAAGATACGATAAGAATTATCCAAAGTCCAAGCTAAACCAATATGAAAATTTGCTAATTCTATGCAGTAAGTGTCACACAATTGTAGATCAAGAACCAAAAAAATTCTCAGTTCGTTTTCTACGGAAACTAAAAAGCAGTCATGAAGAATTCATTGAAAATAGAATAGAAGATGGAACATATTCAGATTTTCTCTCTTCGTATTATGCACTTGGACTTCCGGGAAGAATTGTTTTATTCGAAAATCTCACATCTTCAAAGAGTGGTATTGTTAACAGACGATTTGCAGTACCTACTCTCGAAGATCTAAAATTGAATAGAATTGTAAAAAGATTGGAAGTCAAAGAACTAACGAAAATACTTTCACCCTCATCTACAGAAATCCAATATGAAAATGCAATCGTTTTTGGACCGTCGGGTTCAGGAAAAACAGTTCTTGCTCTATCATTCGGGTATAATCTTTGGAAATCTGATTGGGACGTTTTCTATACAGAAGCAATTGATCTTATAGGATTTGATCAGACTATAATTAAGAATCTAATTCAATGGCAAAATCCTGTATTGCTGATTATTGATGATATTAATTCAATACTCCGGTCTACAGTTGACAGTGTGTCAAAAAGGACGTCAACTAATCAGACTATTCATATCATTTTACAAGGGATTTTAGATTCAATAAAAGGGAACCAAAATTCCTGTATCAGAATCCTACTTCTTTCACGATCTTCAGATAGACTAGATTACTATGAACAGCTAATCCCCTCTGATTTCATAATTGGTCCAATTGATGGATATGAAGTAATTACAGAGTTATACAAAACAATTCCAAATGAGATAGGTTATTCCCTCGATGAAATCGTAGGCATTATAGGTAGTGAAATCCCCATTTTCTTAGAAGCTGTCACATATTTAGAAAAAAATGAACAACTAGACTTGGAAAATTTGTCTAAAGGAGCTATAAATAGAAGAATTGTTGATCTTGATCCTATTGTATACAGTACAGGAGAAACATGTCTCCTATTAGTGGCTTTATTCTCACGAGCATCATGTCGGGTTTCAACAAGATTTTTGATTGATTATCTGAGCATGTCAAAACCAAAATTAATCGCTATTGAAGAAACAGTAAAATTCCTCATTAATGAAGGAAGGTTTTCCACAAAGTTAGTGAATTCATCACAACTTCTGTCAATCGAACATGCTACAATCGCTAAATTATTCCTTTCAAATTATGGGAAAAAGAAGTTATTAAAGGCGATAAAAACGATTGAGCATAAATTAACACCTAAAGCAGATTTCATTGATATAGAGAATGTTGTAAATTTTAATTATCTTAAATCATCACCTCCAGGTTTACCTAGTTTTTTGATTTCCATTACTGATTTTATGAGAACAGCTCCAGACGATTCACTTATTCTTCCAGATATGATTTGGACCGCTATTAAACAAACATCATTTGATAGAATTGAATATGCAGGAGGACTGAGTAATCTTGGAGTTTTTCTAGATGCGGCTGGTAACTATGTATCTGCTGAAGCGGCTTTCAAAATTGCAATTTCTATTGATCCAGAGGAAGTAATGGCACTAAATAATCTAGGAATGATGATGAACGATTTAGGTCGATTAGATGAAGCAGAACGAGCTTATAGACTTGCTATCAAAAGAAATCCTGAATTTCTTCTTCCTTGGGTACATTTGGGAGTCACGCTGTATCAAATGAATAGGCTGGAAGAAGCAAGAGATTTTTTTCAAAAAGCCATACCAATTGGTGATAAATTATTGAAAGCTAAACACCCACCTATTTCTATTGCTTGGTATAATTTAGGAATTGTATTGAGCGAATTAGGACAGAAAGAAGAAGCCAAAGAATCGTATAGAAAAGCGCTGGAAATACGACCTAAATATCGCGAAGCAAAGTTGAATTTAGCAGTTCTTCTAGAAGAAGAAGGAGAATTGGAAGAATCCGAGAAGATACTCCGAGATGTTCTCGAAGACAATCCAGTAGATTCGACTGCGTGGAACAATTTAGCTGTTGTACACATGAAACTAAAACAATTTATTGGCGCTCGTGATGCTTGGAAAAAAGCTGTTGATTATGGATATGATGCAAAACAAGAGCTTTTTGGAATCGAGAAGAAGCTTGAAGAATTAAAAGATTTAGAAATCAAATGTAGAGATGCAATAGATAAAAATCATGATGATGGAGATGCTTGGAGTATGCTAGCTTCAATTTTGTACACAACTGAAAAACGTAAAGAAGCTACGGAAGCTTTAGAACAAGCTAAAAGAATATTTCCAGAAAAACTCTTTGATAGAAAATTATGAAATCACACAATCCACATAGATAATAGAGTACATCTGAATGTTTGTACATCACTAGTTTTCTGTAAGAAATATGGTGACGGGCGCAGGAATTAACATAACAATTCACTCAAGAAATATAGAAGAGCTTATGAACAAATATTCTTTTGAAATGAAAGAAACTAACATAGTATTTGGATGGGAATTTGCTGTTGTGGGGTGAATCATGTGTCGGAAAAAAAGATTGAGGAACTTCTCTCAGTATGTAAGAGAATTGAAGAACTATTGTTTCTTAGCCTGTATCAAGACAGAAACAAAATAATTGAATCAACTCTTGGAGTTTTTGGTACATCTTCTCGACGTGTTGATGTGTATCTTGCATTAGACGGAAAGAAAACTGCAACAGAAATTGCATCTGAATTAGATATGAAGCGTCCAAATGTGTCAATAGAGATTGGTATTCTATTCAATTCTGGACTAATTGAACAAGTAGAAGATAAACAAGGAAGTCCCTATAGACGCAGGATGTGTTTTGAATTAATTGGCATACCTTCTATAATTAAAACACAATTCACGACTCCAAAATCAAAGTCCTAGTTTTATTTTAGAGCATTAGTAACTGTACCTGATCTAACTCCAAAAATTGTTGCTATCTCTTTATTCGATAAACCTAATCGATTTAGGATTACGATTTTGTCCTTTTGTAATTCCATATCTTTTGTGATATAGAATGCAAGCAAGCGGCTAATCACAAGTAGATTTTCATTTTTTCCATCATCTGTTTTCTTACTCAATTTCTAACCTCCAGCACTAATCAATTTGAGGATGTCATAAAGAAAGTTACCTACAACACCCAAACCAACTTCACTACCCCATTTTCTAAGACGACTAACGAATCCCTGTTTGTCTTTCTCATCTATCTTTAAGATAAGCACAAGTGATTCAAGCTTCGTTTGAAGGTTTTGAAGCTCACTTCCGCTTACAGCGATTTTAGTTTTGATTCCTAGAAGACTTTTCATAATATCAATAAAACCCTCGTTGTATTCCTTTTTGAGGGTTTTCAACTCAAGAAGTATTTTTTGTTGTATTTCACTAGTTAATCCACTTTCTTCCAGAAGATTAACCCATTCTACAGGTTCTTGGATACTAGAAGTATGGAATTCTAATTCAGCGAATTTCAATCGTTCGTAAAGATCGATGAAAAACTCTTTTCTATCCACTTTATTGAATTGAAAGAATCTAGTAGAGATTCGTATACACTTTCGTACGAATTCGGTCTTATCTGGAAGTTTCTCATTTCTCTCAATCATATTACATATTGTTTTAGTTACGCTTGATGCAACATCATCAATATATTCAGGATTTTCAACTTTAATGGATTCCAAAACGGTTGCAAGAATACGACGTCGTGTTTCAATTGAAATCAAATTGATTCAACCTTCTTCTTTACCGAATTCCCTATCTAACCACTTAGAGATTGAAAGAATTCTATCCCATTGAGTCTTCTTATAGATGCGGCTCCCATCTCTAGCAATCCGTTTAACCTCAATGAGACCACCTTCCCGTAGAGCTTTGATTTCTCTTGAGAGATTCCCTTCATCTATTCCTGTATCGTTAGCTAACTCTGTTTGGGATTTTTTCCCATCTATACTTCGATAAATTTTCACTTTCCGTTTTGATCTACCAAAAACACCTTTTGCCACTTTCAGATATTTTTCACTGTCAGCTTTAATCATAAATACCTGTGAGGCATCAATAGACTCCAATCTCCATTTTATTTTCTCGATATTTTCAGCAAGTTTTTCACTTTCAGGCATTTCTAATATTACTCCATAAACTCATTTACTTGATTTTGGGAATTTTTATTCCGTAATCTTCTAAGGAGATACTCCTAACAAATCTGTTACCTCCTTTTACACTAATCATCTCTCCAAATCCCAAACTTGTCCATTGTTTCCAAAGGTTTGTCATTCGATCTTTTTTTGATACCTGTCAATTCTTCGATATCTTTAGTTTTCTTCCCATCACTATGATGAAAAGCTAATTTCAGATCATCAGTTTCCAGAGCACTTTTCAATCTTGAAGTGATCTCAGGTTTCGTAACAATTCTTAGAAGAATGATAGCTTCTTCCATCAGCTTCTCTAATTTTGATTCTTTTGGGAGCATTTCATACCACTGTCCTCAATTACAAGTTGGTCATGCTAATAATAATTCAATACATCTAAGGATAAATCAGTTGTGGATTAGTATAGAGATGATAGATTGGCCTATCTGATTTCATTACTAATTCTGAGATTGTCTTAATTTGATTCGAACTTGCGACCTGACCTGATATTGAAGTGGTGAGTGAACTCCACGACAATAAACTTCTGTGTTCGACCCTGATCCAGCCTGATGTCGCCATCATTCTTTGGTGTTACCCAAAGCGAAGCTAGATTATTGTCAATGAGATATTTTCATGGAGAAAGTTACCACTGGAATTCAAGACCACCCATATTTGTGTATTACAGAAGTGCTTAAGAGGAAATCAAAATCAGAATTGAAAGACATGGGCACGTAGTCTAGCACGGATAAGGCGCCAGCCTTCGAAGTTGGAGGTCCCAGGTTCGAATCCTGGCGTGCCCGCCATATATTATTTTAGCCTACTTGACTTCTGAACTTTCCGAATCCAGACTAGACTATAACCCATAACCTACAACTTTGGTGAGTGAACCTCAACTGTAAGAAATTCCTGTGTTCCACCCTTCTCCTGCCAGTGTCACCACCTTTTCGTATTTCCGAAGAAATACAAAAATTAGCAAGAGCTTTATCGACATTCATCGGGATGGGATCCCTCCTGAAGTCTTGGCTTCTTTCTCCTGTACTGATGTTGGCACATCACTTCCAACCACAGTGAGCATTTCCACAGTTCTTACCACGGCGGGGTCATTATCACACTCATTAGTTTTGTCACCAAAACTGACAAGGTCCGATTGGACAAAGTGAACAGCCGCGGACTCTCCGGAACCTAATGTTGGTTCCCTCTTGGAGAGTAAGGACTTCCCTCTGGAAGAAGGCTTCTTCTTTAGGGCTTTCAGTGGCGCACGTCGGACCTTATCTAAGGTCCTAGTCCACAAACCTAGTCCTCCCACAGAGTGCAGTGACTTTGTGAGCATAAGTAAACGTGCTGCAATGTTGGTACTACCATTTCGGTCAGCATTCAGCTTGAGACCACAGGATGGACAATGGAAGTAGTTCTGTCTGGGTCTTGTACCCTTGCTTCCACACTTCCAGCACATGATGGAGGTCCATGCTTCAGGAACAGCTCGGAATCGAGCATCCTTTCCATCGACCATCCAGCCTTGTTGAGCAAGTCCATGTTTTAGACTGTTGGTTATTCGAGCAAAAGCCCACGAGTGTATCATCCCTCTGAACCTTCGCCCTCGGTAGTTTCCTTTTCTTGCACGTATTCGAATATTTTTCAGGCGACCAATGGCAACATAGAGTGTGTATTTCTTGGATAGTTCTTCAACATAGTCAAGAAGTTGACGGACAAGAACCCTATCGTACTCCTTGGCAACATTCTCTCTGGTTGAGCGTAGTTGACGGAGCCTCTCAGCAATCTTATCATTTGACTGTCCATTGTTTCTCCGAGTATACATCTCTTTCTGGAGATTAGCAACAAGTCTATCGTACTTCTTGATAACCGTGACCTTATCTCTCTGGAGAAAGTATCGAGCCTCTCTTGTCTTCTCAGGAGTAAGAAGAGATGAACAAGCAGCCTTCTCAATACCAAGATCGATACCAAGAATCGCTATTGGGAGAGTATTCTCTTGAACTTCAATGTTGGTAAGCCGGACAGCTAATGTTACCCACCATTTCTTCCCCTTATCAGTGAATAATTGTAATGCCTTTACTTCACCCCGACCAATTTGGTTAAGATGAAAGGGGGACATTTTGAGGGGAATTAGAATCCGATCGTGGATTAGTCGACCCTCTTGTACAGAGTCAAGTGAGTTTCTAATATCCAACCACCAGTTTGATACAGTAGTTTCACTCTTGACTATCCTAAACATCCTTGTAAAAGTCCAACGTGGAATTCTCCTGCTGGAACTAATGGAAGATGGTCGTGAAACCTTTCTTCCATTTTTCTTTAGTTTTAGATAGCTTTCATAAAGTGCAACAGAGGTCTTTCTACAATCTGTCATTTCGTTTTGAGAGATTCGCGGAAAACGAACTTTGAAGTCATGTGGAACACTAGTCCTTTGTTCGTATCCTGACTTGACCTTTTTTGAGGTCATCGTCAATTTCGATAGATTGGTGTCATCAATCCTATCTTTGTTCTTGCCTGTTAACAACTCGTCTTCATGTTGTTCAATAATACCAAGATATGCACGGATGATTCTTGAGTCTCGTCCAACGATCTGACTAAGCCTCTGCCTAGACCTCTCGGTCATAGATTCCCAATTGATTGGGACCTTCACCGCGATTGTCACACCTTTGGATTGTGCCATTATCATTCGCCTGCGATATATAAAGTTCTGACCCATCTCTTGAGCCAGTCGAGTTCACTCCTCTTCTTGTTCCCAAGATTGGTTATGTACTCGTATTATTACTCTGTAGAACGATATATAAAGTTACCAAGCTAATTAATTCGATGAATGTTTGATATGAAAATATTGGCGCTATTTCAAAGGAGAAGCGGATATTGTCAATAAGAGTGATTTTAAAGTACCCGCAAGAAATAAGAGTAAATACTTCCTACAGGAGTATGTAATGCCAAGAAAACGCGGTCGACCTCGAAAAGTACTCCCCTCACATCCAAACAGAGTAATCGCTGTAGCAATGAGAAGAGGACTTTCAGCAGCCGTAGAGTTACAGAGGGACATCAAGAACAAGTACACAATTGGTCTGTACGAGAGTTCTCAGGAGATGCTCTCTAATGCAATGAACGAATATCATCGGACAGTTAGATCTGGACAATCAGATAACTCAAAATTCACTCAGATTGAGAATAATGTCAGACGTAACGTATTGGATATGTTTTGGGAGAAGGCAGCAGCATATGGAAATACAGAAGTCAGACGTGTGAAGAAGTCTGATGAAAACATTGGACCTCTCAACCAACGCTTCAACATATGTGGGGCAGGGCTACGAAACTTTGGAATGGCCATGTTCCAATTTCCAGATCCAGAGTTCTTCGGATATCAAACGAGAAAGATTGATGGAAAGGATACGACTTATCGTTTAATGGGTTATAGACGAAACTCATATGGACCGCACACTCCCTTGGTTCATCCGGACCTGCCTTCACTTGATTTTGTTGATTTAATCAGGCATCATCTTGATTACCTAGCAACTTTCTGTTACATCTATGATGTTCCTCCAAGGGACACTGGACGGTACTGGAACCTGTACCAGCTAAGGACACGACCATATCTTGAGCACATCTATTCCGAGGGCTCTTCAGGCAAGAAAGGTTTTCGAGAGGGCACAAGACAAGTCCTGCGAGAAATCAAGGAAGACATCCAGAAACACTACACCACTCGCAGCGGGGACTCACCAACTGTGACTGGATCAATAGATGTCCCAAAGCCTTCATTTTCAACCACCTTCTTCTCTGATCTGATTACTGAGGCAAGGAGCAGGGGGATTGATGACCCAGCTGTTGATGAACTAGAGCGACTTCACACAACATACCCACTTCATGAGGTTGACAAGAATGATAACGATGACTCCAAGGAAACATATCTCAGAGAGAGGGATGTCCGAAATATCTGGCAAAGACTCAGCAAGAGAGTCACTAAGACGGGGTCACAGGTCCATAGAACCATCTCATCGCAGCTTAGTAGTCCCTGGAATCTCCGCAATATCATCATGAATGGTGACTCACTTGGGAGTGATGATGGATTCCTCGTCAGTTTCGAGGTTCCAGTGGACACCACACTGGGTAAGGGAAAGGTAGACATCATCCTGTCTGAAAGAGTGTCTTTGAAGAATGAAACTCGTATCTTCCAACTACCGGTGATGGTGTTCGAGGTCAAGACCAAGCAGGGGCATTCCATGACACTGGGTCGAAAGGACATCTGGTCAGAGTCACGAAAAACCCATGGTTTGGACCAACGTGTATCGGCTGACTTCAGGTTCGATGACAGAGTCTTGGATTCTGACGAGTGGGAGAATATCATCAAAGCTACACCAATAGAAAAAACATCTAAGAAACAGCTCGATACATACTCTGATGCTGTCTGGAAGACATATCAGGAGTTGACCGGTTCTGAAGAACCGAATACACTCATCACTGGTACAATTCTCGTGGAAGCAACTGAGGACATTAGACTCGTTCGAGATATGTTGAGGAGCCTTGTGTTAAACATCTATGATGAGGTGGTCAAGCACAAGGACCAAAGCCATAGACTCGTGTTTGAACCTATTGTTCGTGGAGAATCTGTCAGGGTTGCTGTCATCATCAACGAACGTCCACAGGTAATCTCCTCAGAGGGGTCTACAATCTTACCTGATTGGCAACCTGTCTATGATCCATTACAAATTGCATCCTCGAATGAGCGCCGATTCATCATGTATCTGGATGGACAGTCACTCACATCATCTGGTGCATCTGCAGGATGGATAGCAAAGTTCCACCATGGTCTACATCTGGTGAAAGAGATTGTTGAAAGAAAAGGAGGTCCTGATACTGTCTGGATTGACCTTGCTGATCAATTCGTTGACCCACAGTTTGCTGAGGCACGTCTGTATGTGAGACCGTATTCCAACAAGGAAAAGGATGTTCAGAGGAGTCACAGAGAAGACATTCGACAGCTCTTTGAATCAATACCTGTCATGGGTTTGCTCAGTGATGTCGACAGATTCCTGTTCGAAGACAAGCCAATCTCCTCAATCCAGACTCGACTCGGAGAACTTCCACAGAAAAACTGTTTGATAATAGTGAGTGGCATGGAAACCATCAGAGATGCGACACCCGAGTTTCATCGCTGGAAATTGGAGTTTCTTCTTTCAGACATCATCTCAAATCTTCCCAATGACAAGTCTGTGACAGTGCTATGGTTTGACTCTCCGGTTCCTGATGAGAGTTACTCCACAGCATACTCTAGTCGAACACTACTGCCCTTCTACGAGTCATCTGTTCTCAATGGTGTTGTGAACGAGATTGTTTGGAACTTCCCTGTGGTTTCAGGGTATGACGCTGACCCAGACAGTTGGCCATTGCCTACGCTTGCTAAGACACCCTATCATGATGATATCAGAGTGATTGTCACACAGAACCAGAACGGATTTTCAATGGAGTCGACCCTTGTTCCAACACTTACTGATTGGTCAAAGAGATTCAGAGCGGAGGGTCTTGGCGAGGTGGTCCCTGTAGAGGATGTGAACCAGACAGTACCTGACGCATCTGTCAGGGCACGGATAGAGATTCTGGCTCTCTCACTGATACCTTGGATTGTCAAGCTATGGCCAAAACAGAAACTGGATGAAGGTCATAGCCATGATATAGCACAACAGAGGTACGATAAAGAAACCTCAAGATATCTTATTGAGAAAGAACACATCTCACTCAATGTTAGAGCACTCAAAGAACCCATTGGAAGAGAACCCACATTACTGAAACGTGTGCGCTTTCGTCCCGAACAGACAAGAGGCGGCAAGGGATTTGTATCGGTGACTCTTAATGCCATTAACTCACAGAAAATGTATCGCAGGCTGAGAATAATAAAGACAAGACCAAAGTCTTTGGTTGAGCCATCTTCTCTCACAGAACGAAAGTGGCGGACTGACCACTCTGACATTCGATTTGGATTTATGATACCGAGTGAGGACCTTGGATATGAATGGAGGACTGTAGTCAATCCCAGTTCCAACTCACCCCTCAGTATTGGTCTGTTCAAGGTAGATGAAAAACAGAATAAAACTGGTCTAGACTGGTCAGTGAGTCGACTGGACATCGTTAGCAGGATGGGTCAAGAGATAGAAAGATTCGATGACAGAGTCATGGAGTTCTTGTTCAGACGCAACCCCAATTTCAACAAGGATGACACACCCAATGAGTCTGAGTGGTTTGCATGGAGTCGGACTGAGGGAGAATCAGACTGGATTCCAGCCGGATATCATGACCATGTCTTACGTTCGACCAATAGCAAGATCAGTCTCAGAGCCTTTGGCCTGTTAGTGAATAATGACAAATCGAATGTTCTTGTTCCAAAGGTAGAGTTTCCTGTAGGACTGAAGAAGGTCATTCACCAGACCATTGCTAGAACCTCCAGACAACTATGTGATGTAACACATGCCAACCTAAAACTAGGAATGAAAGGAAACGAGTGCATCATTCAATTCCTAAACTCTCAGACTGGACAAATACTGCATTCATTAAGCATACGGAATACAGCCGACATAATACGATTTCTTCGTTATCCTATGATTGAAGGGAAGCCAATGCGGCTCAGAAACAATCTGATTGTGACATGGGATCCGTTTCACGACTTCTCACATCCGAGCCCAGACATAGACTTTGGGGTGGATTTCAAGTTCTTGGAACCCCTACTCATATCCCTGATAGCCAAGGAAGGGATGGTGCTCTCTCCTGTCATCTCAGATACAGCCTTTGAACACAGGGTGCTACAGCTCACTATCCAACATTATCCAACCCAATGTCCCATTGTAGCAAAAACGGGTCGTGCCCATGCTTCTTGTTGGGGAGTAAACCCACTCCCAGAAGAACAGTTACTCAATCTAGTAGACACCGAACATTATCTCAAGGACATAGAGGTATTGGAAGGCGTGCAAAAATTGGCTCAGTCAATGGATAACAGACGCATAACTATCATGTTTGATCACGGTTCGGATGAAGATGACCGACTCATCTTCAACGAGAGTGAAGTAATGAGGGAATTATCAAGGGAATATCGTGGGATTCCCATGCAGAATTTTGCACCAGGTCACACAGCAAGAATCAAACTCATGAAGAAACAACGAGATAGTGATGTAAAATCGCCAACTTTCATTAAGGGGACCGATGTCCCTCAATGATTCTAGTGTTCCAGAACTTGTGTGCCTTTCTCTTTCCATCCTTAATTTCGAACTCTTCAAGACCATGATACGTTGTGAGAATCATTTGGATCTTCAGGTCCTCGAGAGGGTCGACCTTCATATTTAGCATGTCCTCGCTGAATGCGGCGATTCGCTTGGACAGACCCGAGGGTAAGGATATCGTTGCCTTCTTGGCTCCCCAACATTCAGCTTCGGGATAATACTGACAGATGTAACCCCAGAACCGCGGATAGTTTCCTGTTGGACCCTGAACCATATGAATCTCTATTGGAACAAGCATGACAGTTGGGTATGCCATCTCTTGATCCCATGACATCTTCTCATAACCCGATTCATCATCCATACTTTCAATTTCACTCATACATTCACATGCCATTACTTGGCAATCGAAGATTTCTTGAGTTGGTATCACAGGCTCCTCTTCTTCGGGTTGCAAATCCACATATTGTTCTGGAAACCACCCAAGATCAACTACAATGGCTCCACCCTGCATCTCCCTGAGTAGCATTTCGTCTTTTTCATCAAAAGGAATTGTTGAAGAATCATATGCTAATGTGTCCTCCTCCAATGAGTCATCATCTTTCATGAAATCAGCCCTCCGTTGAAATTTCATTAGATACTTATTAATCATGATTCGATTTCGACATCTGAGATCATGACAAAGTCACACTAGACTACGCGCCCTTAAACTCGCTTCTGTCATTTGACACTTAAGGACTTCTGTTTGTTCCATTACACTTCTTTTGGAAGTAAATCACCAAGGACTGCTAGGGCTCCGAGAAGGAATGCAAGTCCCATAGGAATTGAGATAATCATGAAGCCAATAGGATCTATCACCCATATTGGCTCTCCAAATCCTTGGTCTGGATGTAACACATTCACTATATAATAAAAAAGAAACGCAGTGGCTAATGTCCAGACCACAAAGCTGCTGAGCATCAATAGCAGTCCAATATGCCACTTTTTCAAACAGACACACCACGGCTTTCTTGATACGTTTTGTACTTAACTTTTCACTTGAAAAATTACTTCTTTCCTAATTTTTCACTCCAAACTTCTAGGAAGTTCTCAAGAGACCTGTCAAAGGTTCTCTCAGCATCAGCTGGAAAGAGACATCCTGGCAGTTCCTGATGTTTCCAATGGTATTGTAAGCAATCGCAGCAGTATCCGTTTCTTGAACATCCAGGATATGAACAAGTACATCGTTCCTTGTTCTTCTCAACATTACATATTCTGCCAGTCATGGTATAACACATCTCTCTCTTCATCTCACATGTTAAAACCTGTTTGGTCATGTCGGTAGGCTAATAGAGACCTAGTACACGAAGAAGATTGCAATGGATTTCATCAAGTGGTTCAAAGAGATCCCGACAGGAATCGATGGAATACCACTACCACAGGACCGAATCGATACTCTAGAACAGATTCTATTAGAGAAATTCAATCAAGAAAATATCATAGAGTCTGTTACGCGTCTAAAGAGTAAGAAGAACACAGTAATTTCATTGAAAATTA
>JAUWOU010000164.1 GCA_030612005.1 Candidatus Thorarchaeota archaeon
GAAGTCCTTACTCCCCTAGAGGACACCAGCCTTGAAAGGGGAGTCCGTGGCCGCCTGCTATGACCAGCCTTCACTTGTGGAGTTTGCGAGGAGTAAAGACCCTGCCATGGTAAATGCTGTGGAAATACCGTCTGCAATCACACCCACTGGTGAGTGTGAATCAATGCAGCGGACAGAAGCCAAGTCCCATCGGAGGAACGATGTTGCAGTGAAGAGGGGCAAAGCTCGTGGCACTTTGAAAGACTCCGGTCTTTCCGATGCTGGCGACAGCAGTCGTGAGAAAGGTGAAACACAGAAGTCTCTTACAGTTCACTCACAATTGTAAGAAATGGGTTTTTCAGACAAAGTATTAGCTAATTTATTATCCGAAAAATAGAAGATGGCGCCGAGGATGAGATTCGAACTTTGGCCAAACCGACCGAATTGATCGGCTTTCATGCCTCCGTAAGGAGAATAGCTGTCTGCGCGAAGGTCGCTTAGACAACCATCGATTCCAGGCTATCGCCGTGAACCGGGCTTGGCTACCTCGGCTTACGAGTTCTGGCAGTCTATCCCCTTTTCATCTTTTCTACTTGTCACTTGGTAGATTCTGGGATGTGAATGACATCTCTCCCACAAAACTTGTTGACATCATTTCACGAACGCGGGCTGGTTCTTTTGTGTGTCCCAGTACCCAAGCTAATTTCACAAGAGCTGCCTCTGAAGTCATATCATGAGCGCTCATTGCTCCAACATCCATTGCAGCTCGACCTACCGCATAAATGGAGAGGTCTGCCTGACCAAAGGCGCACTGTGAACTCACAACAACGAAGCACTTCTGGTCTATAGCTTGTTGTATTCCTCGTGTTAGTGCATTCTCGATAGTCGGAATGTTTCCTGATCCATAACCTTCGATGACGATTCCATGAAAGCCCATATCCACAATACGTGCTAGAGTCTGAGATGGAAGTCCCGGAAAGACCTTCAATAGAAAGACCCTATCATCAATTCTTGTATCAAAGCGAGGTATCAATGAATGGTCACGTTTCTTTCGTCCTTCGTAGAGCACAATATCACGTGCTAATATTCCGATAGGTGATGGGTCCACTGAATCAAATGCGTCATATGAATTTACACGCACTTTCTTTGTTCGGGTAGCTCGGTGTATCTCCCCATTGAATACAATGCATGTTTCCCCGATGTCGCCAAAAGCTGCTACGCGTATTGCATCCAAGAGATTTCGTGGTCCATCACTCCAAGGGACACTTGCAGGAATCTGAGAACCAGTGAAGACAATTGGTCGTCCGAAATCTTGAATCATAAAACTAACAGCTGCTGCTGAATATGCCATTGTGTCGGTGCCGTGAGAAATAACTATACCCTGAAGGTCTGGAATTTCCTCACTCACCTGTTTTATTGCTCCAGCAAGGGTCTGCCAGTGATGAGGTTGAGCATTGGCTGAATCCAATTGAAACAGTTCTCTCTTGATAACCTCAATATTTCCCATACCTTTTGGAAGTCTATCTAATAATGTATCAACTGAAAGCCCAGGGTGTAAGGCTTGTGTTTCCTCATCATAGATACTTGAGATTGTTCCGCCTGTTGTAATCAAGCAGATTTTAGCAGTTTCTTTGGAAGTCATCCTGTTGTACCCAACCACTGAATCTTAAAAGGAGATTTATTCATGTTTTGATATAATCTATACTTGGCTGGTGCTAAATAATTCACGATCTAATAGTAATTGGCGGTGGACTCGGAGGTGCAATCTGCGCAAGAAAGGCGGCTTTGAATGGGTTAGATGTAGTTCTCGTTGAAAAACAACATCTCCCTCGAGCTAAACCTTGTGGCGGTGCATTAAGTCCACGGGCTATAGCTGCTTTAGATTTTGATTTTTCACACCTAATTGAGAGAGAGTTTAATGCGGCTGTTGTGCACAGACCCTCAGGAAAACGCAGTTTGCTCACTCGAGATGGTTTGAAGGGGTATTTGATTCAGCGTAGCGAGTTTGATAGTTTTCTCATTGATAAAGCAAAAGAAGCAGGAGCCGAGATTGTTCAGGGTAATGAGATTGTGGCCATCGAGCAACTTCGAAATGGAGTGAGAGCTTTAGGTGTTGGTGATTCTTACAAAGCTCAATTTCTTGTGGGAGCTGATGGAGTCAATGGAATTTCGATGAAGGAGTTGGATATACGACACCGATGGTCACCAGAGAATGTTGCAGTTTGCATTAGTGCTAAGGTACCATTAGACTCTAGTGAAGTTGAGCGTACCATGACTCTAGGCACGGAGCCCAAACTCTCTTTTGTCGAACTTTACTATGGTTTTGTGGAGTGGGGTTATGGGTGGTGTTTTCCAAATCGGGAATCATTGAATATTGGGCTTGGCTGTCGATTGGATAAAGCCAAGGGTCTCCGTGATAAATGGGAATTATTTCTCTCCAAGATGGCGAGTGTGAAAGACATCAAAATCAAAATTTCTGAAAAGACATCAGCTAGGGTACCGATGGGTGGTTTTCCTAGTCGTATAATCAGTAGGCGCTCAATGCTCATTGGTGATGCTGCTGGATTGGTTTCACCGATTTCTGGAGAAGGAATTTCTTTTGCTATTGAGTCTGGAATTCTTGCTGCAGATGTTGCAACTGAAGCAGTCCATGATAAATCCCCTGTTCAAATTGTAGAGTATGAAAGAAGAATGAAAAAATGGCTTCTTGAAGAATTGAACGACTTACGAGTCATTGCAGGGATAATGCACAAGTCAGATAAGAATTTGGAAACTCTGTTCGATATAATTGATGATGATCCGATTATGATGGAATACCTAACTGATATCTTCACTTGTTCAATACCTTACTCGAAACTGAAGTTTAAGATTATCAAGCGGTTACTCTCACGTCATCCTCTAAAGGCCATCAGTCTTGGCTTTTAGTTGGTGGTTGCAAACCTGGTTCAGTTATTGTGTAATTGCCTTCCTTATCTAAGGTGATTCTCATGAGGTCTCTTGCAAGAACTGTGTCTACAAAGTTACTCTTTCCTTCTCTTATGATATCTGAACCATCGAAGTAACGAGGACTATAGTGTGTCAGTACAAGGAGGTCAACATTGGATTCTGATGCAATCTGAGCCATTGCTTTGGCTGTTGAATGCCCTCTCTCTTCTGCTAAATCTTCGTGTTCAACTGTATACATTGCTTCAGATATCAAGACGTTTGCGTTCTGAGATGCCTCTCTGAGTGCTTGGCATGGGCGAGTATCACCAGAATAGACTATTTTCACTGGATTAGGACGAGGTCCCGTAACTTCTTCAGGATGTACTGTGGTACCATCGTCAAGTTTGACTGACTCACCTGCTGCAAGTTTGCTCCACAGGGGTCCTTTTTGAATCCCAAGTTTTTCGGCACGTTCAGGAATGAATTCCCCTGTTGGTTTCTGGAGAGTAAGTTCATATCCCAAGGCAAACCCTCGATGGTCAACTTCGAACGCTTTTACAGTCAAATCTTCTTCTTGGAATATCACACCTGGTTCGATTGCATGAACAAAAGTTTCGAAGGTAGTACCAAGATTGATCGTTGCCTGATTCATTTTTACATACTCTATGAGTTCCTTTGGACCAAAGATTTTCAGGGGTTTCATACGTCCTAAAAGAGAAAATCTCAGTAAGAGACCCGGTAGTCCAAGTAAATGATCCGCATGCATATGACTCACAAAGATTGCCATCTTCTTGTTCGTTCCCAACCCTGCCCTGTCAATCTGCCTTTGGACGTCCTCACCGGCATCAAACATCAAAATCCAACCTTGATACCTCACAGCGATTGCAGGAAGATTGCGATTCTCAGTTGGCATACTACCTCCTGAGCCTAGCATTATTATCTCTAACATGTAACGACTCACTCAAATCTTTACGTGTGAACAAGATATGGATTGCTAATTAACACTTAGGCGAGGTCTAGTGGGATTTGACTTATGGAGGCCTCTTTTCTCATGACTCCATATGATACAGCATCGAAATATCTACTCAAATCCCATTTCCATGACTTTTTCCGACGATCCCACATAGAAGATACCTTGGTAGCAGCACCGATACCTGCAGCCACAGAATGCACGGAATATCTATGGACCTTCGATATTTCGTCTTTCATGACATTAATCATATCTCGACCAGAACCTGTTGGAAGTGCTGTACTCAAGAGTACCCTCTTCTCGTTATTCTCCAAGTTTTGTATTTGAGACTGATACGTTAGAGGGAGCTTCGCCCAGGCGGGAGCAATATCTCCAGCAATCTCGGGACTTAGAAGGCTGATGACACGGTCTCCAAGCTGAGGTATTGATACATGAGCCCGTGGGAGAATAATCTTACTTTTCAGTAATTGAAGCCGTTTTCTAAAAGCTGATGACTCAGATAGATTGGTTGTCTTGACGATGTCTCCGGCTGTTCCATCAAGGTTTTTGATGAGGGCATCCATCACAAGAATTTCGGCTCCGGTAAACTTTGTCGGTTCTGAAATTGTAGGAGCTGGAATTTCTGATAATGTCAGAGTGTCCCCACCTTTACGAAGCATCAATCTAAAATGAAGGAGGTCAAGTTCCCAGCCCTTTTTGTGTTCAAAGTAGGTGCCATCAAAACGAGGTATCCCTGTTGATAGTCTCCATACACTTGCATTTGTAATTGCATCCCTTAGACTACGTACAACTTCTATCATCTCACTAGTCTTAGTATGTGGGACATTTGCAATGATATAAACAATTGAGGGACTACCATCGATGAAAAGCATTTTCTGACAATAAGGACCACTTAGAACTAAACTTGGATTTTCAAGAATAATCAGCACACGATCTAGACTAAGACGATTTGAATTCAACATACCTCCGATTCTTAGAACTCCACTATCGCTCAGTCTTTTCTGAGCTCGGCGGCTCTGAGCATAGGATAATCCCGCCTTTTTCGACAAATCCTTCAGTGAATGTCCGGGATTCATTAACACACACTCGAGAAAAGGTAATTCAGATCTTGTTAAATTTGATATATTTTTCTCCCAAAGGTTAACAATTAGACTGGTCACATCACGTTGAGTTATGATTTTTACCCCTCCGAGATTTACGACCTCTTCTAGCCTTCGTGATAGAATGGAATGAAGACTACCTCGATATGAGATAACCATTTTTCGCAAATTTTCGAATTCTGCATCAGCCTGAAAAACTTCTAGCTGTCCACCTTCCTCGAAAGTTTTCACAATCTTTAGGATTGCAGACGCACTTGGTGATAGCTTACTTTCAAAGTTTGGAATTTTGTTCTCGAGCAATCCTGTTTCATCCTGACCCGATGATTCAATTTCTGGTTGAGCCACTAAAAAAACTCCTAGCATTGGTCAAATAGCGTAGTAATACCTATGGAATGGTTCTCTGAATTCAATAAAAGGTCGTAAAATAGAAGGTATCAAAGTGGATCGCTCTCTTTCCATAGATTGGTGAAATAGCTCGAAGACATTGCAGCGAATACATTATGGGAGGAATATATCCCAAGAGACTCGTTGTGCTCATCTCCACCAGCCAACATAATTAGTGTGTATCTCTGGTCTACTACAAGGCCTGCCCCGAAAACACGTTCTCGGGTTCTGATCTCCAAATTTTCAGGAATTATCTCTTTGAGCGTATCAGTTAATGAAGAGGTCAGGATACGTACTCGTACTCCAGACTTCATTTCAAGAATTCGTTCGACAATCGTATCGGCATCGCCCGTTGTGAGATCAAAAGATGGTAGGGAAATAAGAACATCTTCCTCAGCCGCCTCAAGCATTTCTATTGATTTCGCGAGAATAGATGCCCGACCATGAATAATCCAGACATCTCGCGTTGTTGCCTTTGTTTCCTTCTCAAAATGGGGTTGAAGCTCGTCAACAACAACTTTGCTTGACACCTTGAGTTTCTCTTCCAGATCAAGTCGGATGAGCCGCATAACTTCCGTTGGTGATTTCCCGACATAAATTGAGGGACGCCCCTTTTGAACCTGAATAAACTGCTTCTCTTCCAGTCTACCAAGGACATCATAGATACGTGAGAATGGGACCTTGGATATACTAGATACGTCAGAGGCTGGCATCTGACCACCATCAACAAGTGCTAGGTATGCTTGAGTTTCATACTCGGTCAAACCCAGCTGTTTTAGTGCCTTCAGGGTTGCCTCACTCACGTACATAAATAACACCTAACTTCGGGGTGACAAGTTCTGACTTAAGGATTGTCAAGCAAGGAAGTGTGCCATTCTAAAAATGTCCTAAATGCTCTGGAACGATGAGATATCCCAATTTTCTCTGTAAATGTCAATTCTGCATAGGTCTTAGCGTAATTCTCAGGAATGAAAATAGGATCATATCCAAACCCTTCATCACCAGAGGGACTCTTACTGATTTTGCCATGCATCTCTCCCACGAATGTTTTCAGATGCTCTCCGTCACAATATCCAACAGCTGTCACAAACTTAGCAGCTCTATCCTGCACTCCTTCAAGCAGTTTGAGGATTCCCCGATATCCTATAGATTTCAGGGCAAATGCTGCATAAGCTCCTGGAAAATTCTTCAGAGCTGGGACAAAGAATCCAGTGTCATCTAGAACCACAGGCTTTCCAAGAGTCGCATACGCCTGTTTTGCAGCAGCAAGCGCAATCTCCTCAACATTATGAGACCGTATCTCAAATTTCTCAAGAGTGGTTGTTTCAAAAAGAACCCCATACTCCTCAAAGAGGGGAGTCAACTCTGCAAGCTTGTGTTTGTTCTGCGTGACAAGAACAATTCTATCCTTTGACATATGCAAGCACTTCTTTCATCACACTATATGAAGACTTTGTCTTTGAAAGGTCGAACATGGGTGTGATATTCCACAGAGTGATGTGATCTAATCCTTGGAGGATATACTCCTCAAGCTGCTTGATTATTGATTCAGCATCTCCAGTCATGTAGAAATCTTCCAAGATTTCCTTTGGTACTTCTGCAATCGCATCCATTACCTGTACTTTGCTATACCTCATAGGAATGTAGTCAGTCAGTGAATGAAAGTTTTCACCAAACGGATGATTGAACCCATGTTTCTTCCATTGACTATCAGGTAGTAGAAGTGCGAAGGCTTTGGCTAAATCCGTGTTCATCAAACGCTCACAAACAGACTCATCCTTATCAAGAATGCACCAATTCCAGAGGGCTGCTGTAAACTCTCTATCAATGTTTTTCTTCTTTCGAGCATTCTGAATAATTCGAAGGCTCTTTCCAAAATCTTTTGGCTGTAGAAG
>JAUWOU010000094.1 GCA_030612005.1 Candidatus Thorarchaeota archaeon
ACTGCGAATGCAGTACAAAGCGCGCGACTGAAAGCCCGAAAGAAGAAGACTTCTTTCAAAGGGAAGTCCTCACTCTCCAAGAAGGGACCAGTATCAAGTCCCGGGGAGTCCGCGGCTGTTCACTTTGTCCAGTCGGACCTTGTCAATTTCAGTGATGGGACTGATGAGAGTGATAATGACCCCGCCGTGGTAAGTACTGTGGAAACTCTCTCTGTTACTGGAAGTGATGCTCCAGCATTTAAACAGGAGAAGGAAGCCCGGACTTCAGGAGGGATCCCATCCCGATGAACGTCGACAAAGCTCTTGCTAATTTCATATTCCTTTGGAATGTGGGAAGTGGTGACACTGGCAAGGGAAGGGTGGAACACAGAAATATCTTGTAGTTGAGTGGTACTCAGCTTATAGAAATAGGTCATTACGGAATAGCACTAATCATAGTCCTGCCTATCATCTTATTAGCAGATTCAGGAAGTTTTTGTTAGATGACAGTCGAAAGAGAATATACAGAAGGCAGAACTACATTCCTGAGCGCAGATGTAGAGCACTATAGTGGTGATAAGAAACAGATCTCTGCCAGCCTTCCGGTATTCTATAATCCTCGAATGCAGCTCAATCGTGATTTATCTGTTTTACTTCTCTCTGGATACTTGGAGAGTAACAGTATCGAAACAATGTGTGAACCACTGACTGGTTCTGGTGTCAGGACTCTCCGGTATCTGAATGAATGCACTGGAGATTTTTCTGCTAAGATGTTCGATGTCAACCCAGCTGCAGTAGAAATGGCAACCAAGAATATCAAACTACTCGGATTGGAAAAAAGAGCTAAGGTACTGAAGGGTGATGCTAAGCTTCTATTGATGACAGAGTCACGAGAGGAGCGCTTTGATTATGTGGATGTTGACCCCTTTGGAACACCTGCGCCTTATCTGAATGCATCAATTCAGTCCCTGAAGCCAAAAGGTGGCTTACTAGCTCTCACTGCTACTGACATGCCAGTCCTATGTGGAGCATATCCAAAAGTAGCCATGCGACGATACGGGGGATTTTCTATAAGAGCTCCCTTTGTACATGAGCTGGCCGTCAGGCTCCTTGAAGCAATAGGATTTAGAATAGCAGGTCTCAACGATTGCTCAATGACTCCAGTAGCTGTATTGAGTACGGATCATTATGTTAGAACATGGGTTAAGATTGAAGCTAATAGAAAGAAATCAAATCGCCAAGCCGACAATCTCGGAGTGATTAGATATTGTCAAGGGTGTATGCGAACCCAGACAATTCAACTAAAAGCAAGGCATGAAAAATTAGACTTTGAACATGACATTAAAGACTGCAAAGGACCAGTTAGAGAGGCAGGACCCCTTTGGATTGGGAATCTATTCGATTCGAAAACATTGAGGGAAACAAATGATGTATTCAAGAAGGATGATGCAAGTATCTACCATAAACGAGTTCCAAGAATCCTGGAAGAGATGCTTGAAGAGTGTGCTCTAATAGAGTATCCATACATTGACCTTCATGTTCTCTGTGACTTGTACAATCTTACACCACCTAAGAATAGAGATGTTATAGAATACCTCAAAAATGCAGGACACAAAGTAGCCAGAACACACTTCAGACCAACTGCAATTAGAACAAGTGCCTCTGTTGTTGATGTGAAATCAGCAATTTTAGATTTGATAGGAAGGTGAAATGAAATAGCGAGAAGTTCAGAAGGAGGGCGCCGCAGGAAAGATCCATATTACATAGCGGCAAAGAAGGCAGGGTATCGGAGCAGATCAGCCTTCAAAGTTAGGCAGATTGCCAAGAATCATAAACTCTTGAAAGGAGTAGATATTGTATTGGAGTTGTGCAGTGCTCCTGGTGGTTGGACTCAAGTCTTACGCGAGCTTGACGGAAGCCTGCAGATTGTTGCAATAGATCTAGAACCTATGCCCCCTGTTCAAGGAGTTCATTTCATTCAAGGAAGTATTCTTGATGATGAAATCATAGCAAAAGCCGAGGAATTAATTGGAAACCCATTTGATCTAGTACTCTCAGACTGTTCTCCAAAAGTATCGGGATTATGGGATTTGGATGTAGTCAGACAGCTTGAACTGGCAGAACGTACCTTTGACATTGCACACAAGGTTCTTGGTCCAAAAGGGAAAGCCCTAGCCAAAATCTTCCAGGGACAGGGATTTCACGAGTTCTTACAGGAAACACGAAAGCGCTTCAATTCTGTCAAACTCATTAAGCCTGCAGCTTCACGTAAGACTAGTGCAGAGATTTATCTACTAGCTATTGGACCGCGCAAGAAAGCGCAAAGTAAGAAGAAATAGGACAGACTACCGAACGTCTGAGCCCATCCATTCTTCCAATTCACTACATTCAGCTGGTGAGTCTGGTTGTCTAATACCGCATTTACTAATTCGCAAACAATGGAAGCATGGACACCCATTCATGTCGGATAGACCACTGGGCTCGCTGTCATCAGTGAGTGCTGGTTTTATCATGTACTTGTCGTTTTCGAGTTCTTGTTTCTGCATTATCCGTCCCTCGGACATCAGAGTCGTTAGAGCTAACGTGATCTGTTTTTTATCGATACCAAGTTTCTCAGTCAATTCATCAATGCCTAGACCCATATTGGCGGATTTTAATTCGCTAATAATCGAATCAATAGCATCGTTCATTGAAATGACCTTTGATAAGACACATGGCAACATAGTACGAACTACACGAACAGATATTAAATAATCGGAAGCTACTAGCCATTATCGGCAAACGTCGTATTAGAGTTAGCATGAATGTACACAAGTGTTCATCCCTTTTTGTATAGATATAGCATCTGACCTACAAGTTTCTGAGGGTCATAACCACGATTTGGTTTGATTGCAACATAGGGAAACTTCACCGGTCCAAACACATCGATGATAGTACCTACTTCTTGCGCTTTCTTATCCATCACAATAGCTTGTCTTCCCACTGGAGGTGTCTTTTCAGTGCGAATGATGATTGAACCACGGTTTGAAATGTGGAGTACTTTTCCTAATCGACGCAAGTAATATGGCTCCTAGTAAATTTCATTTCCTCTTCTTTTTACCTTTCTTCTTTCCCTTCTTCTGTTCCGCAGCTAAAAGTGCAGATTTCCTCTGAGCAGCAGCTCTTCGAACGCCCTTTGCTAACATTAGCATGAGTCTCTTCTTCTTGTGGCCATCATCATTTGCTATAACGATGTATCCTTGGGATTCCGTCCAGTTTCGTGGATATCGCTTTTCGGGTTCTAATTCATATTCTAATCCTAATGATTCTGCTGCCTTTTTGAGCAGGACAAGAGTAACATCTGGAGCAGAAAGTTTGCTCGGAAGTTTGCGACCCTGGGATCTAGTGTAATTTTGGTCAAAATATGCTGGCCAGAATATGACCTTCCCATCATGTTTTCTCATTAATTACACCACTGTCTGATACTGCTTCTCAATCTAATACTCTTTTTATCTTTCCCATAAGTCATGTTTCACAAATAGAGGGAACTTCTTAAGCACCATAGAAAGACCTTCATGTGACTCACTATAGGATGAAGACCACCTTGAAGAGAAAGAGCAAGGATGTATACTTTGCGGAAATTGCAGACCTAGTGTCATCAAGGAGCACGTGTATAAGAAATCAAGTTGGTGCTGTGATAGTTAAGGAATCACAGATTCTTAGTACGGGATATAATGGAGCTCCAAAGGGTCTCCCACATTGTGATGAAGTTGGTTGTATCAGAGATGAACTAGGCGTTAAACCAGGAACTCGTCATGAATTATGCAGAGGTCTTCATGCTGAACAAAATGCAATAATTCAGGCGGCATATCATGGTATAAGTGTCAGAGATTCTAAGATGTACTGCACAACGAGACCTTGTAGTATTTGTACAAAGATGATCATCAATGCAGGTATTCAAGAAATCATATACATCGAAGAATATGATGATGACTTGGCTGCTCAACTCATGAAAGAATCAAATCTTATTCTCAGAAAAGTCGAGATTCCTCGAAAATACGGTCGAAATTCTTCAAAATGACCAATAAGCTGGAAAGCTTAAAGAGGAAAGCATTTCCCCAATCGAACCCAGGTGTAGATACACATGGGCGAGCTCCGCAATCTAATTAGTATTCATGACCTTGACAGAGAACAGATTGATGAGATCCTTGATGTTGCAGCCAAGATGGAATCTGTATCTGTAAAAAGAAGCAAAGATCTTGAGTCAAAGATTATGGCTGTTCTTTTCTTTGAGCCTTCAACAAGAACACGACTGTCGTTTGAGAGTGCAATGTTACGTCTCGGAGGAAGTATTCTGGGATTTGCAGAGGCAGGAACTTCAAGTGCAGGTGGAAAAGGGGAAACACTAGCAGATACTATCAGAACTGTTGAGAGATACGCAGATATTATTGTAATGAGACATCCCTTGGATGGTTCAGCAAGAGTAGCTGCAGAGTTTTCAAGTATACCTATAATCAATGCTGGAAGCGGTTCTGAAGAACACCCAACCCAAGCTCTCTTGGACCTATATTCCATTAAGAAACTCAAAGGCAAAATTGATGGACTTACAATCTCTCTCTGTGGAGACCTGAAGTATGGTCGAACTGTCCATTCATTAGGTATGGGACTCTCACATTATGATGTCAAAATCAAATTAGCAGCTCCACAACAATTGAGGATGAAACCTGCAATTATTGATGAAATGAAGAAAGCAGGAGTTGAAGTTGTTCAGGTAGATGATGTCAAAGAGGCTATCCAAGATGTTGATGTCATCTATATGACCCGTATCCAGAAAGAGAGGTTCCCTGATGTTCGAGAATATGACAAGGTCAAAGGTCGATTTCGAATCGGGACAGAACAGGTGGAACTATTGAGAGATGATGCTATTGTATTGCATCCCCTCCCAAGAGTGGACGAACTAAGCTCCAATATTGACCACCTACCTCAAGCCAAGTACTTTGATCAGGTTTACAATGGAGTCATTCTTAGAATGGCAGTATTGAAAATGATTTTAGGTTAGCTTGGTTCAAGAGCTAGAAGTTCTTTCGAGAGTGCATCAATAGACCCAATCTTGCTCACTGCAAGAGGGATTCGCATTTGCTCAGCTAACTCTATCGCCAAGCGGTCTACTTCACCAACACCGTGAAGTATGACAAAAGAGGGTTTGAACTCCTGAGACTTGATTGCAATCATGGGAGCCCGTCCAGTGTTTACCTTTGTGAAGAGAAGACATCGTTCAGTAGTTGCACCGAATAATTTGAGAAACTCATCACTGTTGAGCTCCTTCACTGCACGCTCTACATCAACGAGGGTATAGCCGAAAATTTTTCGATCTAGATACTTCTCTCCAGCAAGGACAGTACACTTCATCTGCTTGCAAAAATCTTTGGCCGTGATTGGTGACGAAAAGTCACTCATTGTCAGTACAATATTGAGATCGACCAAGCTAACATCCATCAATCGAACGAACGCAGCCACAGTCTGTCCACCATTCCGTTCATCAAGTGTGAGTAGAGCCATAACAAAACGTCGAATGGTTGAGGTCCCTGGGGACTTTCTTCTCCCTGATTCATAATCACTGATTACACTTGGACTGATTCCAATATGTTTAGCAAGTATAATCTGGGGTAGTCTGAATCTCTCCCGCCACATCCGCATAGCTTTGCCTGGACTCTCTGAAAGAGCAATCTCTCCTGCTATTCGCCTTGCAAGGCGGTCTCGAACTGAAGATTGATACGACATTACACGTATTTTTGGACATGTTGAACATAAGGATTTCGACTATTGTCGATGTAGAAAGGATAGTAGATTAGGTCGGTTTCTTGGTGACAATTTCTCTAAATGAGATACAACCATTCGGGCAAATCGCAATGCAATTGCCACATTCCTTGCAGTACTGTATATGTGCAACGGTTGGTTTTTCGTCTATTTTCTCGTAGACCCCATACCGACATTCCTTAACACACGCCCCGCAACCATCGCAGCAATCATACTTGACTATAGTAGGAATATCAATTCACCGGACCAATTTTGTTCTTAGTGGAATTTGTCGTTAGGAAACTTAAGACGTATGGGAAATAGGCATAGTAAGATTTGTTGGAATGGGGAACTATTAGAAAAGTGGTGGGCCGGGGGAGATTTGAACTCCCGATCCCCTGGAGTCTTGCATGCAGACAAGAGTCCACAAGACCCAAACCAGGAATCATAGCCAAGCTAGACCACCGACCCTTGCTAAACGGCCAGACTTTCATCTGTGGTTATAAGAATAACGGACAGGTACAAGATGATTTGTCGTGATATGAATAAGGTCATAACTGTTAGCTCGTTATTGATTTTGAATACGATGAGTCTACTTGGACCAGATGATTTCGACTTGGATAGAAAGGGTCGAAAGAAGAAACTGGCAAAGGATCTGTCACCTTCAGTGGCCAAAGAGATTGAAAAGTGGCTGGATAAACAAGACGACCATGAAGCATTCAAAAGAGTATCAGAATTAGTGGGTCCAGAAGAGGCCTCTCGGTTGTTTGCGAAACGCCGACGACATGGTAGAAAATTACAATGAAGAAACCTGCTACTCTAAGATTAACGAAGGGACAACATTGATGACAGATTCAAAAAAACTTGACGAACGTAATTATCAAAGTAACATGAGAACATCTCTGGCATTTATTCGAACTGTTGATGCTGAAAAGAGAACTCATCTTGCTGAATTACGCACGGGAATTGTTATATTGACTATACCGTTGTCGCTCTTGACTGTCCTGATTGCTACGTCTAGTTATTATTCGATCAACGATGTTCTGCCATTCATAACTGGCCTTGTTATCGGAATTCTTGTACTCTTTTTCATCGGGGGGTATCTTGTGTATAGATCTTTTAGAAGGATACGCAAAGATAAGCGGCTTCGTACTTCATGTAATGACCTCTCATGCCTAATTACAGAATTCAATAATCATGGTTAGAGAAAGTGGAGCCCCAGGCGAGATTTGGTTTCTAATCTAGTCCTCATTCCAATCTGGAGCCCAGTCTGGAATTTCGGTGGGTTGGCTAGTTCTGATCCAGTTTATCGTAATCCAATAGATAGGTGCAAATAAAATGATAGCAATTAGATAGTAACTAAATAAGACAAGAGTCATAAAAACAGAAATACCAATACCAGCGATTATTTTTGTAGCCCATGGTTTCTGTAGCCATACTATCAAACTGGCACAAAAAGTGAGGAGTCCAAACACTGGCATGAGAGTTCCAACTATCGTGAGAATGGGGTTTGGAATTATTAGTGAAAATTGAAAGGTTTGAAGCCCAAGATAGATTTCGAGTGCTCCTGCAAAAATCAGCAAGATAGTAGCCTTTTGAACTTCAGATGGTCTATAAACGTCATTCAAAGTAATTCCCCCACGTTGTTGTTTCCATTATGTATGCAGTGGCTGATAGGTTTTGCTAATGTAGAGAAAAGAAAGTGGAGCCCCAGGCGAGATTTGCGCTGAGTCTAATCCTCATGCCATTCGGAGTGTTCGTTGACTCGTTTAATCTGCTTTATCGCAATTACATGAATAGGTGCAACTATGATGATCATTAGGTAGTAACCGAATATGACAAGAGCCACACATACAGCAACACAAACACCGGCGATAATTATTGTGACCCATGATTTCTGTAGCCATACTATCAGACTTACACATAAGGTGAGAACTCCTAAGACTATCATGGTCGTTCCAGATATCGTTTGAAAAGGGTCTGGAATCATAATTGGAAGTAGATAGGATTGATACCCAAGATGGATGTCGAATACTCCCGCTAGAATCATCAGAATCGTAGCGTTTTTAGTTCCTGATTTCCTCTCAACATCGTTCAAAGATAGTCCCTCTTGTTTTCATAATGACTGCAAAGGCTGATAGATTTTGCTACTAAATCAATGGAGAAGAAAGTGGAGCCCCAGGCGAGATTCGAACTCGCGGCCTCATCCTTACCAAGGATGCGATCTAAACCAGTCTGAGCTACTGGGGCATTTTTGACATTTACCGTTAGGTGATGTCAATCGCATTTTCCATGTGAATTAGAGATAAAGTTTTTGTCTTAGTACCAATCCACATTCCCAAGGAGTGGCTTCAATGCACGAGGTGGATTTACTTCTTTGAGTTTCTTATCCGCAGTCAGTTTTACACCTTCATCCAAGCCTAATTTCATGAGATTAGGACACTTGAATAGAGCAGAGATATCGAGTGACTTTATCCCATTGTTATTGAGGGTCAGATTGCGTAACTTCTTGCATTTACTAAGGATTGACAGGTCAATGGTTTCAAGCTTATTCTCATAGAGATGGAGCGCCTTCAAATCCATACACTGAGCAAGAGGTGTGATGTTGATTTCTCGGAGTTTATTGAATGAGATATCAAGATGCATTAGACTCGGACAATCAACCAAGGGGGAAAGATCAATCGTTTCAATCACATTGCTACCGAGAGAGAGTTCCAGTAGATTCTTGCAGGTTTTTAAATTTGAGAGATCAATGCTCTTTAGCTCATTCCCTGATAGAGTCAAAGCCTCAAGGTCAGGAAATTGATCTAGTGGTGAGAGGTCTGTAGAACCAATACGTTTGTCGCCAAGATCAATTGTTGTTGTATTCGATGGGAATCGTTCGACTACCTTGCCGCCTTTCTTTGTCTCGCTCCAGATTGTTATCTCGTCCATCTGTAAAACATCCACGTGTGCAGCACACTCCTTGCCTTAATAATGTGATACAAACAGTCCCATAAGAAGTACTACATGTCTCGCTGAACCACTAATCGTTTATAGACGAAGAGATTTACATACTCAAACGAACACTTACTCTCGGAGACTTAAGAAGTGGGTCACAGTGTGAATCGAGACGCCATAGAAGTTGTCAAGACGATTTTGGATGGTAAGGATGGTCTAGACTGCAGAGTAGAGGAGAGCTCCAATGGTGCAACTATAATTGATGCTGGAATTGAGTGTACAGGTAGTGCAGAGCTTGGAAGGCTAATTGGAGAGGTATGTCTTGGAGGTCTTGGTTCAGTTAAGCTAAACACGATGTATATCGGAGACCTCGAACTGCCTGCAGTAATTGTAGGAACAGATTATCCAAAAATCGCTACTCTAGGTTCACAAAATTCAGGATGGACCATTAAAGTTGGAAAATACTTTGCAATGGGTTCAGGTCCAGCTAGAGCTTTAGCTCGGGTAGAAAAGAAATTGTATGAAGAGTTAGATTACAAAGATAAATCGAGAAAGGGAGTTATAGTACTAGAGAGTAGAGTAAAACCCAATGAAGAGGTCACAGAATATATTGCTAAGAAATGTGGAATTTCCACTTCAAACCTATACTGTATTGTAGTACCCACTGCAAGCATAGCAGGGTCGGTTCAAATATCATCTAGAATTGTTGACGTGGGGATTCACAAACTCCACGAGATTGGTTTTGATCCTGAACGTGTAAGAAGAGGATTTGGTGTAGCGCCCATTGCACCAGTTGCGAAGAATGATAATAGAGCAATGGGATTGACTAATGATTGCATTCTCTATGGTGGACGAACAACCTATTTTGTAAGGTCGGAAAATGATGATTTGCAAGAGATTGTGGATAAGGTCCCGTCGTCAACATCGGATCAGTATGGTCAACCCTTCTATGATCTCTTCAAGAGCTTTGATTTTGATTTCTATAAGATGGATCCTCTACTCTTTAGTCCTGCAGAAATCACAATCAATCACATTGAGAGCGGCAAAGTTTTCCATGCAGGTAAACTCAATCCAGAAGTCCTAAAGAATTCGTTAGGTATGTAACCTAGATGACCTAAGTTATATCCATCTCTTGGACTTCCTCAGTTTCAGCCTCATCCGCTTTAACAACTACTTCCGCTTTAGGTATAGGATGTTTGAATGCCTGCCAAATCATCAATGTACCCAAGAGGGAAATGAAAGCACAGATGATGAAAGTCCATGCAAACCCTCCAGTGAAGGGAATGAACCACCCGAAGAATGCGATGAGGGGCATTGAAATCAGCATGATCAAAGTGGGTTGCAATGAATACATTGAGTTTCGAATCCGGTTTGGAATGACATCCAGCATGACTCGTTGAGTGAGAATCCCAGCAATTCCTCCAAACAGGTTGAATGAAATGAATGTCAGAAACATGAGAAATACGGGCACAAGAGTAACAACAGGTATCTCGATCAATGGAAGATTGGTGAAGGGAATCATTATGCTCAAGAATTCAATACTTGCGGGATCAGTTCCTGGTTCAATTCCTGGGAAGAAGTGTACAATTGCTGCTAATATCAAGTAGAAAATCACCCCCATGAACTGGAGCAACCTGAAACGTGGAATCCATTTCTTTGGTTCGAATCTCTTAGCTAGAACACCACTTCTTTCATTTGCTACCGCCTGAGGGAGAAACACAAGCGTTCGGAAGGCTGAAACTGCAACCATCGTGACAAGGAAACTAAAGTAAAGTGGGAACAAAAGCAAATTCCACCAAATGGGAGAAGTACTCCACATCACTACTTCACCGAATATAAGCAGAGTTACAAACCGACTGGACCATAGAAACCTGAACCCATCTTTCAGGAGAATCGTATATTCGGAGAGTGTAGGTTTCTCATCTTTAGCCTCTCTAACTCCAGGCAAGTCCTTTACAAGTTTCAGAACTACTATCGCAAGGAAGACTGCAAATATAGCTTGAAGCCCGAAGACAAATTGACGGCTGTATAACCATGCAAGCCAAGACCCAGGAATCAATACAAGTGTCGAGGATACCTGCCAAACCATACCCAGTCGACCTTGAAACACACCATACTGCTTTCGGTCCTTGTCATGAGGCATTGCGACCTTGTAGTTGTTATCAAACCACGCAGAAAATGCTCCACTCTCCTGCGACGAACCCAGCCCAAAGAGGGCATAAATGGCCACGTAGATATAGAATGGGGTACCGATAACAATCTGAGAGGATAGATAGAAAGCTACAGCGTAGCAGAGGAGAGCAGAAGCAATGACATAACGTTGTCCTATTGCGTCACCAAGTGCCCCAGTTGGATAATCCAATGCAGTCTGAACTGCCATCTGGATAACCACTAGAAACCCAACAAGCGTTAAACCTGCGAAGTAGTCACCGCCGCCAAGAGTTTCAGCCATATGGATCATCCAGAAAGTAGTACTAATCTGGAAGCTAAGTGCAAAAGCTGGTAGTAAAACTGAGATGATCTTGACATAGCGCACTGCGTCAGGTGTTGGGTCTTCTAGACCAAAAATGCGTGCAAACTTGCTTGAAACCACCTCTGGAGGTGTTTCAGTTTCACAATCCACAGCCATAATTTTCAACCTACGGTCTTACCATATAGAGGTTAACACTTCGGCATGAAGCAAGTAATTTATCAAGCATTCCCTCAACCAAAACGAGCGGTACGTACAATGAAAATCACAGTCAGATTTCGAGGTCCAATTGCACGAGAGATGGATGACGGGGTTTTGGAGATGGAGATAGAAGACGGTCTCACACTCAATGACGTGTTTGCTAAGATAATTGAACTGAACTCCTATCTACAAAGTATATGGAAAGAAGCCAAAGAAATCGATAGAGATTCTATGATTCTCTGTAATGAGGTGGATATCGGAGTTACAGGTGGTCTCGATACAACATTGAAGGATGGAGATATTCTTACAATCGTGCCCCTAGTCCATGGTGGTTAGACCAAATTAGCACCAGCACGAACTGCGTCAATATCAGCCTGTAGATATTTTGCACTTACGAACGCAGCCAGCGTCTTTTCCAAGACTTCAATTGAAAAAAGTCCTGACTTTTTCACAAATGCTCCAAGCATCACCATGTTGGATACAAGCCTCATACCCATTCCATCAGCAGTCTTCATTGCAGGAACTTCTACGATTTCATAACCTTCGATATCATCAATATTAACAAGGTCAGGGTCTGCGAGAACCACACTTCCTTTCTTAGCTCCACTTAGGTACATCTCTAGGGCTTTCTGGGACATTACAATGAAGTAGTCAGATTCTCGTACCTTTGGATATTTGATTGGTTCATCACTGATTATCACTTCACTCTTAGCAGCAGTCCCACGGGCTTCAGAACCATAGCTTTGACTCTGGATTGCTTCAAGACCCGCATATGTCACAGCCGCGTGACCTAGGATGACTCCTGCAAGAACTACACCCATGCCACCAGTACCTGCAAGTCGGATCTCTGTTCTCATCGTAATCTAGTCCTCCAAGCCCGCATAGGTTGCATTCATCGAATCAATAAATTCTATCTCATCTCTGTCAGCAAAGACACCAAGAGCTACACC
>JAUWOU010000101.1 GCA_030612005.1 Candidatus Thorarchaeota archaeon
GGAGCACAGATTTTTGATTCACTGCTTCCAACTGAGAAGATAACTCGAACGCCTTCACTTCGAAAACAAACGAATGTGAAACCATCTTCATGGATCAACTGGTCTAACTCAAACCCACTAGTACCAATACCAGCTGCAACCCAATTGATGACTACTGAGGGTTCTGTGTCTAGTCGATCCACAGAGATTGCTTCTCGATGATCCTTCTCAGATGCAAAGAGGTATTCATGTGATGCTTTGCTATAGAGTATCTTTCTCGTTGTAGCCTTGGAAAGAAGCTCTTTAGACACAGGACCAAATTTCTTTACTAGAACCGCGGATGCATCAATTTCAGGGTCAGAAACAGGAACTATCTCGACGTCGGATAACGAGGGTTCTTCGATAGGCTCCTCAACTCTAGGTGAGGGCTCATCTGTTATGAAGAATTCTTGCTTCTGTTCTTCAAATAATTTCTGAACGTAGTCTTTCATCCAGCCATCAAGTACCTGCCAATCTTCTTTGCTCAACTTTAGAGGGGGTCTGGGTACCTCAGGAAGTTCTTCACCAGATTCCTCCAATGCGAGATCTTCTTCTCCCTCAACAATTTCTTCAACTTCTACTGATTCCTCTTCAGGTATCTCAACAAGCTCAACTTCATCAACATCATCAGGAATCAAAAGTTTGACTGCCTCAAAGAGACCAGAAAGCCTGTCAGTACCTCCATGCTGTGATAGTCTGGGGCGCAACTGTATGATAAAACCACGTTTGTTCTCTGTGGTCTGATCAAACACTATTGCCGCACCACGGGGTAGACTACTGATGAAGACCTTATCCCTGAACTGATCAGGTAGAACAGCAGGAGCTCTCTGTTGGAGTGCTCGGATATCGTTATCGTGGGATAATGAATGAGAGATAATCAAATCAGCTTGAGAAATTGCGTCATCTGAAACTGCAGATGGTTGCTGTGTACAGAGAACAAGACTACAACCAAATCGCCTGCCAAGTTTTGCATAGCCAATGATTGCATCCTTTGCAGGAGTGTCACCAGACCTTGGGACAAGGGTGTGAGCTTCATCGATAATGAGCCATGTAGGAGGTAACTCCTCTCGAGCACTTGTTCCCTCATCGGTCCAAGCCATTCGATATGTGAGTACTTGCCGACAGAGCATATTAGTTAGAATCGCAAGTACAGCCTCGGCATCAGAACCAAGAGGTGCTACGTCAATGATTGTTATCTGACCAGCAATAGCCAAGTCTTGAGCACTCGTGCCTCCAGGATGAAAAATGCCCATCCTATTAGCACGCTTTAATCTCTGAATAAGGGCCATACGAGTTGCAGGTGTGAATAATCCTTCAATTGAAGGGCTCGTTTCAATACAGCGAATCATGTCCTTAATACTAAAGTCACGTTTCAATGAAACATGTTCTCCTGAATCAAGGGCATATCCTTTACGTACACTATCAAGAATTTCACTAATCAGATTCTCCATGGTAGTGCTTAGTGTTCCACCTTTTTCTAGAACATAGCCCCAATCGGAAACAGTGAGTTCCTTGGGACCAATTGATAATGGATAGAGCCTAGCCTTCTTCTTAACTTCATCAGGGAGACCAACGTAAGTCCTGCGAGGAATATAGACGTTTACAGGGAACCCTCTTGATTCATAGTTCCATTTCTTGAGAAGATCAATTTGATCGTCATTTGGACCTACCATCTGTCTAAACACATCAACTGTGTCAACCATGATGGCAGCCACCTCAATCTCTCGACGCTCCATTGCAAGAGCTAGTTCTTCTGCAATTATCCCTAGAGTGTAGCTTTTCCCGGAACCTCTTTTTCCAGCGACGAGCATAACATGTGGGCTCATCAGATCAAGGTTCACTGGCATTCCCATGAGAGATGTCAAAACATCATCAGAGGTCTCTGCGACCCCACCGATCATTCCAAGACCACCGGCACGGTATTTTCTATGGAATGAGTCTGAGCGGCCTAGGACTACTCCTACGCTCAAGTCAACATGCAAGTCTAGAGCATCACCCACAAGCGGATGGTATGGCAGCGCTTTTTTGTGGATGAGTTCTATAGGCTTGTCAAGATCTTGTGCATCATCGGGATGTTCATTTTCAGGCGTGTCTGGTTTTCCCGGGTCGTTCATTCTTAAACCTCCAGACGACTCCAATGCGAGTTCGGATAAAGCTTGGCTTGATGGTATCCTAGCGCGCGATTCATTCAGCAAGACTCAAAACACAACTAAAACAGAGAACACTCTATGCCAGACCTGATTCAAGATGGTGACTTTGTCTTCATATTCCTAGACGGTAAGAGGAACTGGATACGTAGAGTGAAGGCAGGAGAGAGTTTCCACTCCAACAAGGGAATCTTAGCATTCGATGATATGATTGGTCGACCGTTTGGACATAAGATGGAGAGCCATTCAGGAATAGTATTCCAAGTGCATAGACCAAGTCATACAGACGTCCAGATTGCCATGGGTCGAAACACACAGATCATCTACCCAAAGGATGCAGGGACTATCTTAGTTCAGGCTTCAATTGCTGCAGGTTCACGAGTTGTTGAATCCGGAACTGGTTCAGCCGCACTCACTGGAATCTTAGCAAGAGCTGTTGGTCCTGCAGGGAGAATTTTCACCTACGAAATCAGAGAGGATATGTACATTGGAGCACAGAAGAACCTTACAAAGTTTGGTCTCACTGACAACGTTACTCAGCATCATCAGGATATTCTAGAAGGCATCAAAGAGGAAAATGTGGATGCCGTTGTCTTGGACCTTGCAACTCCCTGGTTACTTGTGGATGAGGCTCATAGGGCTCTCAAATCCAGCTGTTTTCTTGTCAGTTACAGCCCGACTATAGAACAGACTATGAAGACATGCAAAGCCATGTCAGAAGAAGGAAAATGGGGAATGATCAAGACTCTTGAGATATTTCAGAGAGAGATAATGGTCAGAGAGAACAAAACCCGACCAACGACATGGATGGTAGCACACACTGGCTACATGACCTTTGCTAGAACCATGTCTGTAGAAGAATAGGCGAGTTTTAACCAGAAACAAATCTTTAAATGTATTAAAAATGCAATTGTTAATTGTCGATTGTTGTTGACGGTTGTTGGTCACAGTGACGTATCGCCATAAGAAAGACCCGTGTATGAAGGAAACTAAAGAGATAGTTGAAAATATCCTTCAGATGGAAGTGTCAGATTATGATTTAGCTGATTCTTCAGAAATTGTTACCTCTGGAAAAACAGTACAGATCATGCGTCATAAGGAAATTGACGCGAATACTCTCCCCGAGGACACCGAGGAATTCATGGAAGAGGGGTGCTCTGAAAATGAGGAAATAGTTGATGGAGAATGTATCAGTCTTGAGGATATGGAAAACTACGAACCGTGTCAAGAAGTAGAAACAGATTTCGAGGTCACTGAATTAAAAGAGGTTATCGAGAAAAAGAAGAAGAAGCGTAATTATGTCGAGTACAGAAAAGATTACGAAGAAATGTAGGGTGGGGAAAGAGGATGTCAAATAATCAAGATATCAAAGCACTTCGGAAAGAAGTCAAAGAACTTAGAAAAACAGTCTATAGTCTAAAAGATACAATCATCGGACTTACTAATCAAATCGAAACAGGAAGTTCGGAATCTCCCTATGAAGGAGGACAATATAACATATTTCCAAACCGCTCCAACTGCCTTGAGGGAGATGCCAGTTGGGATAGACTCGTTACTCTACTGCATAATGAAGACAGTGGACTAACTGCTGCAGAACTTGCAGAAAAATGGGGAAAATCACGCTCTAGAACAAGTGAAGTTCTCAACAAACTCGTTGAAGATGGTCAGATAGTTAAGTATAGAGACGGGCGAATGATCAGATTCAGAAGCGTGGATGAGTAGTACAACTTCTATATTTCTGACTCTGTGGAATAATTCAAGAATTCAGAAACAATTTGACCTCATCACTTGGCTCATGAACTAGTAGTAATAGTTATTCGATATGTCAAAATCTTTCTTTGGTTGTACGAAGAAACGACTTTTCTAACAGACCTTTTTTTTCAACATGTTTTTATCAGTATCTGAGTGATTCATTTTTGAAGGAAGGGACAAGCGGTGGCAGTGGCGGTAAATACGGAGATGTTCCCATTTAGAAACAACTAACTAGTCCAATCGAGAGGGCCTAGTGCCCTCTCTACTTTAATTTGGTGACATTAATGATATCAACCCCAATCAAGAAATATAGATGTTTCCTAATTCTAGTCGTCACTATTTTTCTTTTGATACCATCTGTTTCAGATATGTCGACCGATATGCGATTCATGATAGAAAAAAGAGATATGAATACAATCTCATCTCATACAATAACTAGACATCAAGCAATCCTTGACTACATACAGGCACTCTATTCCCAAGAAGGGATTTTCTATGGTTGGCTTGAAGATACTCCCACAGACCCACGTATTGGTTCTTACCAAAGTATATACAACGTATTTGATCCTTATAGAATTCTCAAACAACTAGGCAGTACAGGAGTCATTGATTGGAGCAATTGTACAGAGTTCCTTAAGGGTCTCGTGAATGTAGATTCTGCGTCATCTCCATACTATCATCTGGTAAATCGAACACAACGGTCGTCACCCACCACTATATCATGTGATGTAGCAATTCAGCTATTTCCAGAACTTGGTTTGGATGATTGGATACATGATGACAAGATAGCAGACTATATTGCAAGCTGTCAGACATCCAATGGTGGTTTCAGACTTCGCTCATCAAACGAAGATCCTGCCAGCATGATCTCAACGTGGAGGGCGCTACAAGCACTGGACACTATTGGACAACTCTCTGTAATTGATACTACGGCAGCACTCAGTTTTGTACTGTCTTGTTATCATGATGATGGTGGCTTCTCAAATGTGCCTGATGTCGAATCGATACCAGACATAGTTCCATTGGGACTCTTTTGCTTGGAGCATCTAGGACGTTCTGACCTTATCAGACCTCAAAACACCACCAATTATCTCCTACAATACTTTGATGATACCGGTACTACTTCTGGTGGAACCCTTGTGAATACTGAACGGTTTGTCTGGTCATTATTTACATTAGGAACTCTAGATCAGATCAATGTTAGTCAGATGCTATCATGGGTAATCTCATGCCAGACCACACATAATGGAGCCTTCTTGCCGGTTCCAGATTATGACCTTGAGAGTGCACGTTTAGAATGGATCAGAGCCGCAGTGCACATATTATACCTCTGTGACCGGATAGACCTACTTGATGAAGATATCACAGTGATAGAATACCCAGAGTATCAAATACCTCAATGGTATATCGATTATATCGATGAACATTTTGGAACCACCACAAACACAGGAGTTGGACTCTTACCGTTCTGGCCTGATATCGATATTATTGCTATTCTCATCACTGGGGCGCCATATGCTGGAATAATACTATTAGTTAGCCTTCCAGGTGCATACATTGTATGGTCTAACAGAAAGAAGAAGTTGGAGCGTCGTGAACGACGCATTAGACGCAAACGAATGAAAGCAGGATGAATGTCATTTAGTCGGACAAGTTCAAATTCTATACAACTATGGTCAATCAACTGTTTTTTGTATCCTAGCTCCTATAATCAGTTTTCCTCTTTTGACCACAGCTTCTCCTGTTCCCAAAGATGCTTATTGTGAAGTTACATATTGTAACATAGTCATATGAAAGTTGTAGGCACCACCTAGGGAAATTTACCATTTTCGGATGGCGTAAGTACGCTTAAGTAATTGTTACACATCTTAGCCTTGGGCCTTAATTTCAGGAGGTTGCAGGAATGTCTAGTTCAAAAAAATCAAGCAAGAAGGACAGTAGTGATGAAAATCAAATCTATACCAGCTTGCTCTTTGGACTCAATCTTAAGGCACAAGATGCTGTGAGAGAATTTGCCCTTCACGACATAGACGATAGAGAAGGGATTGATCTAAAACGGATTGCGATGCACGATGCATTCACTGAACTTTATGATAATGTTGCATCCTTCAGTGAACAGGTCATGGTTGGAGATTTTGATTTGGCTTACCTGCGAAACAGAGTGTCGCAGAGTGAAGGTGAAGCCCGAGCACAGCTGGAAACAGCCCTTGAAGACCTAACAGCCCAAACACAGAACAATCTTGCAGATGTCTGGATGGCAAGGGTTATGGCATGGCTACATCAGGCGGCTGCAGCAAGTGGTCCCTTTGTGGAAAACGAACATGAGGACAAGCTTCGCAATGCATCAAAGTATCTTGCCAAGGTATATACTATGCTTGAAAAACCGTTTACAGCCATTCCTCACAAAGTAGATGGAACTCAAAAACTTCGTAGAGTTGCCCTAGGACTACAAGCATTCAATCTAATGAAGGAGTCCTTGGAAGAGGATGATGATGAATTAACATCAATTCTTGGAAAGATTAAAACTGCTGAAGCGGAATTCTATGACGAATTTCTCAATGACCTAATTGGACAGGAGAGTACTTTCAGACAAGCGTTCAATCCTTTTGATGAATTAATCTGGCGAGATATTCTAAGCTCTTTTATCTTTGAACAAGCGACTGATCTCTATAATGAGGCACTTCCACTTTTCAAGAAGAAAAGAAAACACAAGGAAAAAGTTACTACAATAAAATCGTGGAAGAGTAATACTGCCGGTCTCAGTGAAGTCTATCTTGCAATGACCTATACAGATATTGCAGATGCGCAGATGCGCGCTGGTAATCTTGAAGATGCATCAAAGCTGTATCTAGTAGCATCCGATGCTTTTGGTCGAGCAGAGAAATGTTTCAGAGAGGTTCTTGCTCTACAAACAAACGCAGAGCAGAGCAGGATTGACAAGGAACAGAAGAAGGCACAGAGTCTCTTTTGTAGTGCGGAGTCTAGCGTACGATTACTCACCGAGTTACTTCAATTAAATAATAAAACTGAAGCTAAGAAAGTTTTGAAAGAGATTTTCAAGAACCTACGAAAGGCGGAGAAGCTTGCAAAGACTAGAGAATTGGCTGGTGCGATTCAAGGAGACCTAAAGACCTACGCCTTTGTTCAAGATTTGCTCAAAAAGAGGGGCGATGATATCAGTGGGATTATTGCACAGATAAAATTTGCAAAGGATTTGAGAAAAACCGCGTTGATACAGGATCTTAGCAAGGCAATGGATGAAACCAAGGTTGAGATGAGTAAGAATCCCTCAGACTCGTTGGATTCCATCAGGGAAGGGCTCGACACTCTTGGGATTCTTCTTAGTATAGATGTTGAAGACGCAGAGATTGGTGAGCTCCGAAACAAGACACTTGCTCTGTTAAATAATGTGAAGTATATGATTCAGTTCCAGCAGAGCTCACAGCTAGAGCAGGGTGTCAAATTCATAATGTCTAGAATTCTTGAGAACCTGCACGCGGAAGAGGCCGCCTCATATTACAAGATTCTTGGAGATAATGCTGCAGCTGGAGAGTTGATGGACCTCGGAAAATTAGCATTAGCAACTGCATTTGCCTCTGAAGCACAGGTCTATTCAAGACAATCAGAACAATTAGCTTTTCGGGCGCAAATTGAACGTTTGAATACATTCGAGAAATTGAAAGATGAGTTGGCGATGCTTGAAGAAGATGACCCACTCGAGAGTGTCCTAGAGATTCATGATGGAACTATTTCCAAGGTGAAGCAAACAATAGCAGCGTTTGAAGCCGCTGCAAACGAGCTCGATAGTGTGAAAGGAGAAGACATTCGACTCAAGAACAATGTTGATGACCAAGTAAAGCAACTCCAAGGCGTCGTAATGAAGTTCAAGGGGGACCTTTCCAGACTAGAAGGAGCCAAGAGTGACTTCATGGGGGAGTATATGTTTATGCAGGGAGAGAAATCCAAGGCAAAGATTCACTTCTCCGATGCAAATGACCAATTGCGAGAAGCGGTTGGAAATTACACCGTTGCTGCTCAAGTATTCCAACAAGTTGGAGATGCTCAATCAGCCCAGAATGTCGACACTAAGGCAAAGACAACGGACTTACTTGCACGAAGCATCTGGGATAACAGGCATCGAATAGACCAGGATCAGGAACCCAGTCCGAAAGGTGAACCTGAATTAGCAGCTCTCTATCTTGGTGCTGGCGGACAGTAGAAAGAGTGTATCGTTACTGGACTGCATAGCTTGATTGTGCGACCTTTCTGAATTGAGTCGTGTGTATTCGTCTTGCACGGAATGGCATGAAATCAATACCACCAGCATGATAGAACTTACTGAACCACTCCACAAAGTGTAACCTCAGTGTATGCATGAATCCGAGGAGACCCTCTAGTATCCCAACTACAAAAGTCCCAACGATTGCGCCTAGAAGCGGGATCTGAGGGGCAATCTCATGGCCATCGTGAAGGAAGTGATGCGGAATTATTTCTATACCAAACAAACTGAGAGGTGGGAAGTAAATCATGACCAGTGGAGGTAACATCTCAATGAAGACTGCACTGAGAATAATGTGAACTGTATTGAGTGCAAAAATACGAGCATAACTCACGGTGTGACTCACCATTCCGATAGCATGCTCCATGAATAAAACTGCACCATCCATACCACCCATAAATGATGTAATAGCCATTACAACAAATGGAATGATGAAGGTAATAATTGAGAATGTCAGGGGACTTAACGGCAGGGCAGGATAAACACCATTGTTACCTGTACCATATCCTATACCAGCAAGAGGAATCCACATGTAGACATTGCCAACTGAATTGAACCACTCACCAATACTATTGTAGCTCACACCAAAGAGTAGATTGACGAATCCAAGATAGGTAATGAGATATGATAGTCCTGAGATTGCTTCTCGGTAATCCTTATGCTTCAGTTTATTGTAGAGATTTAGTACGATTCCCAAAGAGATATGCAATACTCCTATTTCAATAGATAGTTTGAGCATGTGAGATTCGCGGTAGGGATTCTTGACACCATCAATCGTATGTGCAAATATTGGCCAAAGAGGTTCGATTACTGTTTCGGAACCAAAGAAACTACCAAACAGAAATCCTCCTAGCGTAGCAAAGATTCCCATCATAATGAGCCCTTCTGCACCATTCTGGATATAACCCAAAATAGCGCCCCAGTCCTGTCCCTTTTTCTTCGCATTTCGAGCTGCAAGACCAATGAGAATAATCAATAGTCCCTGACCAACATCAGCAAAAACCAGACCGAATATAATAGGAAATGACAGCCACATTATCTTTGTCGGGTCGAGATCATGCCTTGATGGTACACCAAAGGCTTTCACAACATCTTCCGTTGGCTTCATAATAGATGGATTGGAAATGCATGTTGGAGCTTCATGATCTGCAAAGTCAGGTTTATCAAATGTAACTTCTAATGCCGAGCCAACTTTCTCTCGGAGGATAGGTTCAAGCTCACTTTCTCTACTTTCAGGAATCCATCCCCACATTTTGATTGATTGTTCAGTATAGACAATATGGGATTTTATCTCGACTCGTTGTTTCTCTACTTGAAGTATTTCCCAAGCAGCTAGAATTCTAAGGCCCCATTCTTTACTGATAGTTTCCTTACGTTGTTGCAGACGGAGTATCTCTTCCTCAAGACGTACCATTTCATTTTCAGATTTCTCGACAATTTGTTCGGGGGTACCAGATTCACCTTCTGGAATCGGAAACACTTCAAATTCAAGAGCAGAGAGAATGCGTTCAACTGCATCCATCAATTCAATTGGTACGGTAATTACACTCGCACAAGCACCACCCTTTAGTGGGAGTACGCTTAGTGTAAAGGCACCATCAGTGACCTCTTGAAGACTCCACTCCAGCTCTTCACTTCGTCCTGCAGGCACCAAGCCAGCTGTGGTGAAGGTGTAGTCAGTAATTCCAATCAAACTTGGATCAATACCTAGTGGTCTAAGGGAATTTGCTACATCTCTAATTCCCTTTTGTCGTTCTCGTTCAGTCTTTGCCATCATTAGTTCGGTATCGATTTCAAGGATCTCAGTTTCTATTGATGTGATAACTTCCGAAACCATATCGAGTGAGTTTTTGAGGGTAGATTCATCAACTTCTTGTAATTGTCCGGTACTCTGATCTGGATTCAAGTCTAATGAATTAACTATCTTGTCCAACCTGTCCATCGCGGTGAATACGGTTTCCTCTTCTCGTGTTCTCTTTACTTCAACCAATCCCGCCTGTTTTCGGACATCTAGAAACTCGAATGCTTCGAATTCTTCTAGACCCAAAAGGACTTGACGTTCATGATCTCGATGGGAGATTATCTTGGCCACAATCATTTTCTCAGGACTCATCAGGCCCATAGTATCACCGCTTTTTCGTATCAATCAGTAATTACTGACTGATTCGTTCAATCTTGGCTAGATTTAGCTCAGATAAATACCCTTTGTGACAAGTCAACGTTTATCTAGGACTATGAAACCATGAGGTTAGTTGGGAAAATCGAGGAATGGACCTTATGTGTGCAGCGCATGAAGATATCGATAAGATTCACGAAAGTGAAACGGCAGCCCGTGAGAGAATTGAAGATGCTGAAAAGCAAGCTCGGGCAATCCGTGAAGAAGCGGATAAAGAAGCAAAGTCTTTGATGGCAAAGGCAGAGCAGGATGCAAAGAAGACTGCCTCTAAGATGCTCTCTAAGATTGAAGAAGAGAAGAGCAAGATTGAGTCTAAAATGTTCAAAGAAACGGATCAGAACATAAAGAATGTCCGTGAGACAGCTGTCAAGAGAAAGGATGAAGCAGAAAAAACCGTCTACAAAATTCTTGTGGGGGAGAACTAGGACATGAGCGGTATCACAAATATCATCGAGATCATTAATGCCAAGACTGTTGAAAAAGAGCAAGAAATAATCAGCGAGGCAGAGAAACACAAGAAGATCAAACTTGAGGAAGCAAAGCGAAGAGCAGATGACAAAGCATCAAGTATCACTAAGAAAGCAGATCTTCAAGCCAAATCCGAAATTTTGAAGTATGAGGCAAGTGCAAAACTCAAATCCAAATATAGAATGCTTGAAGCAAAGGATGTACTAATCAATGACGTTCTAACAGCCGTTGAAAAACAGATGGAGAGTACTGTAGGCAAGGCGGAGTACAAAAAAATTCTCACACGGCTGATTGTTGACGGTTGTAAGGCAATATCAGCGGAGAAACTTGAACTCATTTTCCCAAAGAGTCATGCATCATATATTGATATTGCAGAGATTGAGAAAACTGTTGCCAAGGAAATTGGGAAAAAGACAAAATTAACCATTTCAAAGGAAACCAAACGATCAAAGGGCGGAGTCATTATCAGAACACTCGATAATGTAAAATGGGTGGACAATACCTTTGAAAATCGTCTTGAAAGGTTTGAAAATACAGTGCGTGATACAATCTCTAAGATCTTGTTTGAAAGTAGAGAGTAGAGGATAGCACCTCTACGGTCTCACACTTTCTAGTTTTAACCAATCAGTAGTCCAATATATCCTACTAGTAGAAATGCAATGACGAAACCGTAGATTGCTACAGCCTCGATGAAAACTACGTACAGGATCGATTTTCCAAACGTTTCTGGTTTTTCAGTGATTGCACCAAGAGCAGCTGCAGAAGCAGTACCCAT
>JAUWOU010000154.1 GCA_030612005.1 Candidatus Thorarchaeota archaeon
ATCAGATGTATATGGGATTCATTCAGAATTGGAAAGAACCATGTTTATGGGAAACCCTACGGACCGGCAAAAAGTATTGTTTGATGCAATGGTGGATGCACAGGACGCCGCTCTAGAAGACGCTGGTCCAGGAGTCAAATGTGCTGATGTTGATAAAGCCGCGAGAGATGCATTCAAGGCAAAAGATGTCTTTCATCTTGTACGTCATCATACTGGTCATGCTCTTGGAATGGAGGGTCATGAAAGACCGTTCCTTGATATTGGGTCTGAAGATGTGCTTCAACCTGGAATGATCTTTTCATGCGAACCAGGAATCTATGAACAAGGAATGGGTGGATTCCGTCACAGCGATACTTTTGTCGTAACTGAGGATGGTATTGAAGTGACTACAAAATATCCGCGCGAGCTATCAGAACTCATTATAGAATAATCTCTAATTTTGGGATTTCTTCTTTCTTGATTTCTTAGACTTGCTCATTGCTCGCTTCATGAGTAGAGCGCACATTGTGCTGGACATTTGCGATTTAGGATTATCAAATGGTTCTGTGACAATTTTTGTTGTTAGATGCAGTCCTAATCTTTCCATGACAACCTCGATCTTTCTTAGTCCCTCCAAGTCTGTTCTCAATCCTAGACCTAGGAGAAGTAGAACTTGAGATCCATAGGCAGTCATCCAAAGATCATTGAGATGAACTGAATTTTCAGGATCTGTTGTCATCCCCACTTCATTCATGTACACATCATAGATTGCGAGCTTCTTTCCAATGATTGGAATCACAGTATTTTCAATCTCCTTCTTTCGAAGTTCAACAATTTTTGGAATGAGTATTGCGGCTGGAGTTTCAAGCATCTTTTTAATATCCAGAAATACAGTTGTACCTCCAGATTCAAATTGCTCGAGTAAAATTTCGACAAGAGTGTGACGGAGAAAACTCTGAATATCCACAAGGTCCGATTTTGGTGGGATGCTTTCTAAAGCTTCTAAAATGTCATAGTCACAACCATAGAGTTCCTCTAATCCCATTCCTTCTAAGATGTCCCAACCAACCTCCAGCCAGACATCATCACCAACTCTGTTTCGAACCTCTTTGGCAAAAGTCAGGAACTCGTTGAATCCATATCGTTCGATAACACCAGCAGATTTTATCTGTGAAATGCGGTTGAATATTTCTTGAATACTAGTCTCGGTCAAGTCTATGCATCCACTCACAAATTCAGAATGAGTGGCGTAACAAAGCTACGTTTATTGTTATCCATTGCGTTCTATTGATGGTGGTCTTAATCGACAGTAACATAAGCAGGATTATTCTGGCTCTTTCAAACTAGAGGCAACTCCATGGAAGACGGGTATGATTCAGAAGAACCGAATAAGGTTAAGGTTGATGAAAACGCCAAACCCGGTTTCCTTGGACTTAGTTCCAATCTCTGGAGATTAGCTGCTGTTCTTGCCATTGCTCAATTTTCAACAGCACTTTGGAAGTGGGAGTTTTCGATATTCATTGAGGGCTTCCTTGATCCTTGGCAAATGGGAGTGGTATTTTCTAGTGCGACTTTCACTGGTTTAATTGCAAGTATTTTTTCTGGATACCTCGCAGATTTTATTGGTCGGAAAAAAACTATTGCTCTGGGTTTCATCCCTATAGCAATTGGTCTTTTTACTCTGTCATATTTCCCTATTTGGCCTTTCATCCCAATACAATATGGATTAGTTTGGTTCGGAATGAGCACATCTAGATTGATGTCGCGAGCTATTCCTGCAGATGAAATCGCTGCTGATGACGGATTAAAACCTGCAAGACGTTTGATGATGGTGATGATGCCACTCTGGTTTGTAGATGGATTAGGCCCCCTAACAGGGTCCGTTTTATTCAGTTTGGGATATCAATCGAGTGACCTTCATCTGATTGGTGCGATATTAGCCATTCTTACATTTGCATCCGCGCTGGTTCTACTCAGAGAGTCGCTGGGTTCTGAAATTATTAAGAAAGCACGAACAGGCCCAAAGATTGCAATTCGAAATCTAGGTCGTTCATTTTGGCTACTTGTAATAGGTATGATTGGATTCTCATTCGCCTGGATGATGGCAATCCCATTACTTGGAAACCTCTGTGTTGGGCCTTGGGGAGTTGACCGAATCACATATGGATTAACGTGGAGCCTATTTTCGATAGTGGCCGCAATAATCATGTATCCAGCTAGTATTCTCGCTGATAGAAATCTGAAGGCAACACTAATAGCTGGCACCCTTGGAACCGGGGTCATCTTCCTATGGTTTAGTCTTGGATCTGGTGCATTGATGATGTACCTGATCAACTTCTTATGGGCAATCCCATTTGTACTGTATATTGGAGCTGAGGGAAGTCTCATTGTACTGGTTGTATCGGAGGAAACCAAGGGTCGCGCTTTGGGAACATACCAAGTATTGATGATGATTATCGGAATGGTCGCCCAGTTTGTTGGAGTAATGATTTGGGATATTACTGGTAGTCTTCGTTTTGTCTATAGTGTAGCTGGCATTACCATGCTTGCTAGTTCTGTATTGCTTTTTGTGATTCTTATGTTCGTTAAGATTCCTAAGAATTCTAACGAAGCTAAACCGTTGCAGTAGTCATTGACATGCCAAATGATGCTAAATTGCTTTATCAATAATCATGTACCTGAAAGTAATCGAGGCTTTGACAATGTCTGACGCAACACACGACACTCAGTGGGTTCAGAAAATAATGGATGTTGTTCACGATGGGCTGATTGTCCTTCAGGATGAAGATATCGTGATGGCAAACAAAGTGTTTTCAGATATGCTGGGTTACCCAATTAAGGATGTCATTGATATCGCATTAGAAGACATTGTTGATCCATTAGCTCGTAAGAGCGACAGTGATCTTTTGGATAAGCTTCTTTCGGGTGAAATAAAAGCACAAATTTCTACACGATTCATTTCGAAAGATGGGCAAATAGTCCATGTAGAGATTAAACCAACGACGGTGTCAATTGATGGAACACCAGCAGTTCTTGCTTGTGTAAGAAATGTGTCAACACAAATTGCTCTTGAAACTGCTGTGACAGAGGCTGAAAACAAATTTGCTACTCTCTATGATATGTCTCCAGTAGCCTATTTCACACTCAGCAGGGATGGCGAGATAGAACAGGTCAATGAAGCCGCTGAAGAGCTTCTAGGTTGTGATGCTGAGGAGATAATTGGCAAACCAATCTCTAACTTCCTTCCTGAACCCAAACCGGGTTACGACCCAGCGGCTGAAATTGTTAGAGAAGTCTTGCGTGGTAAGAGTGTCAAAGGTCTTGAGATGGAGATGTTTTGTGGAAAAGAAAAAACACTCTGGATAAGCGCATCATCTAGAGCATTAACGTCTGGACCTGAGCAACCTGTGAGCATTGGATTCACAGCTGTTGACATTACAAACCGACGTTCCATGGAGCAAAGACTTCGAGCAGAGAGTGAGCGAGCAAATCTGTACATGGAAGTCATGACAAGCGAATTAAACATGACTAATATGAATGTTCTATTTGCTCTAGAGGACCTTAGCATATCATTGGAGCTTCCTGAGCGTCTTAAGGGCTTACTAAGTGAAACAGCTTGGAGTCTTCGAAGTGCAGCCAGAATGATTGCAAATATGGGTGTATTGATGTCACTTCACCATGAGCCTCCCGCGAAAACTAAAACAAAGATTCTTCCTCATTTCAATAAGGCAATACGAGAGGCGACTAGAGATTTCGAATGGAAGACCATAGAAGTGAAATCGAATTTATCCGATTTGACCTTTGAAGTGAATGGTCATGCGTTCATGTGGTACATATTCTTCAATATCATTCATTACAGTGCGCGGTCCGATACTGATGATATAGTCAATATAGAAATCAATGCAGAAATAACTGAAGCTGATGATATGCTTCGTATTGAATTTCTAGATAGAAGTCCTGGTATTCCTGATGATCAAAAGTCACAGATATTCAGAAGAAACGGAAGTGCAGATGATAGACTTGAAGGCAAGGGTCTCGGTCTAACTGTTGTTGACCGTTATATCTCAGACTTGGGCGGCCGGATTTGGGTTGAAGATCGAATACCAGGAGATTCATCAAAAGGAAGTAAATTTGTAATCTTACTCTCAACTTGGAAAGAGATACTTCAAATCCCACCAATAGTTTACTATAAATCTGACCACTGCATTTTCTGTGGCCCAGTACTTGCGTCTTTAGAAACTGTACTCAATGAGCTTGGTATAGGAACTTCAGTGATTCAACTCGTCAATGTTGATGACCCTGATTCAAAGATTGCTGAGGAGGACCTTCCAGCATTACCCACTATCCAAATGGGAAAGGACCAGCTCTCAGGTTTCCTCTCAGAAGATGATCTTCGTGCGGCTATTTCAAAGATGATACTAATGTCTGGAGGTTAGCTTCATTTCTTGGGAGGCATTGGCGCTAGGATATCATCCTTATCTTTGATTCCCATCTCAGCCACTCCTTGTTGTGAGTAGATTGTCATCTGGTCTCGAAGAGCTATCATGTAGCCATCATGCTCAGTTTTGATTACACCTTCACCAAGAGGTCTTCCATGAATATCTGTAATAGATGCAATTACTTGACCCTTTTTCACCTTCTCACCCGGACCAACAAGTAGTCGAATTATGCCTGAATGTTTTGCACGAGGATGTTCGATTCGTCTTAGCCGATATTCAGGGATAGGAACTGTGTACTCTGAAATCTCTTCCTTTGGTGAGTTCAACATTTTAGCCCATCTGAGTACATTGCGAGTTGCTTTTACCGAACCTGCGACAATCTCAGGATATAGGACACTGTTAGCTCCCAACTCTACGGTAAATGCCGGAATTCTTAGAGTATTCAAAATTGCACCAGAAAATGAACGATGATATTTCAAGTTGATATACTTCTTTGGTGGAAAGTCTGCAGTTATCATTGCACCAGCACCAAAAGCTTCTATCATTCCTAGTTGTTGTTCAGCTAGTTTCTTTGCTTCTTCAATTTCATCTTCATTTTCATAGAAGACACGATCTATAATCGAATACGGTACAGACCTCAATGAATGGTTATGAATATCTAAATGATAATCCGCATATTTCTTAATAATCGAATAAAGAATTTTAGCAACCTGTTCGTATGGCTTTAGGAATTTCTTGTCCTCATCATCTTCATCAGGTTTTGCGAAGCGCCCCTCTGGAAATTGACGATTCGGGTCTTCATCCTGATATTCAGGATATCTCTGGTACAATCGAAGAGCTGTCGGATTCAATGTGGGAATTGCTACAACTGTCCCCTTCAATTCCTTAGTGAGTTCCTCGTTTACTACATCATGAACTACTGCTACTCCGGTAAGTTCGTTACCGTGTATATTTGCAGTCAGAAAGAATGTGGGACCTTCTTCTTTTCCTTGCGCAATCATGATTGGTATTCTATCGGATGTACCTGTGGGTAATTCCATGACATCTATGAACCCATAGGTTAGTTTACCCGGTTCGCTCTTTGCTGTTCCAATTGTTATTGACTTCAATATTGACACCTTGGCCTCTGTATTGCAATCTGACCTTTTAATGCTTTGAGAAGCGTAATTGGGGTGTTCTTGTGAGTGTTTATATATTGAAATTAGCATCTATTATTTGAGGTGCATGAGATATGACAGAATGGATTGAATTCCGTCATGACTGGGCTTATTATATTACACCAGAAACTTTTGATATGTACAAAGTCACTGGGAAAGTTCCTGTTGGATCGATACTTCTAACTAAGAAGCAAGAAACTTTGGACAATGACATTAAGATAACTAACACCGATTATGCCATAGCAAAGAGCGATGGTGTAGTTAGTCTAACAGATAAGAGAGCAGCAAGCAAAATACTTGCTAAACAACTAGTCGAATACATGAGAAGCCAAAACGAGTATCCTCAAGGTACATCATTCGATAAAGCATTCAAGAACAGAAGTGTTGATGTTTCATACAAAGCTTCTGATTATGATAAATTCAAGATTCGACTTACTCCTGAGCTTGTTGGGAGCGATCCCGAGGAATTCTTGATGAACCTAAAAACAGCTGGGAAAAAGAAATTCAACCCACAAGATGATTGGAAAATCGAACCTGCAAAATCAAGTCGTTCAATTTGTAAGACCTGTGGACACAAAATCGAAAAGGATCTATTGCGATTAGGAGAGCCAACTTACTTTCAAGATCATCTAAATTACAAATGGCATCACTTTGAATGCATAGCTGATGATATCTGGATGATTCCAGAAAACAAGCTATCGGGATATGGTAGTTTAGGTGACGCTGAGAAGGCTAATGTTCGAAAAGCGATTTGGGATTAAGTCATTGAAACCTACCACTCTGTTGCAGTGAGGTCTCTTCGACGAAGACGTTCAGCTCTTCGTTCTTTGGCTTTTTCAAAACGTTCTTTCTCTTCCTGAGTAGAGAGTATTAGTTGAGGAACTATCTTTGGTTTCCCTTGGTCGTCCATTGCAACATAGGTCAGAAAAGCTCTGCAGTTCTTCGAGGTTTCTGCAGTGAAGGGATTCTCTGATGTTACTCTAACTTCAATTTCCATAGAGGTTTTTCCAACAAAATTTATCCACGCTTCAAGTGTAACAATATCTCTTTGATTTATAGGACTAAGAAAGTTCAGCGAATCGATTGATACGGTCACTATTGGACTTCTGCTATGCTTCTTTGCAACGATGCCTCCAAGCATATCTATCCAATCCAGAAGCCTACCTCCATACAACGTATCATTATTGTTGACATCATTTGGGAAGACTGTCTGAGTCATAATTGTTCTTGATGCAGAAACTTCTTTCTTGACCAAAAGTATCAGACCTCTATGTTTCTTAGTACAGACAGCTGGATTAATCTGTTTTGTCTTGTACACCAATAGATATTGCCGGTGAAATGAGTGACTTACACAATCAATCCAATTGGTACTGTACAGAAAAAAGATTCCAAAATTTACCTTGAAATTAATCAGGACTTATGGGCTGCTACTACACACCTTGACCTATTCTCTCATGCAATTGTACTATGGTGGATTGATGGTAAAGACACACCTGATATCCGTAAAACCATTCTATCTAAGCCTCCAAAAAATAAGAGTCCAATTCCCTCTGGAGTTTTTTCATGTCGTTCGCCCGCAAGACCCAACCCTATTGGACATACGATTGTGCGAATCATTAGTTTGGATGAAAAGAACAAGCGCATAGAAATAGACCATATGGATGCGAATGATGAAACTCCATTGATTGACATTAAGCCGTATCTACCTTCTTCTGATAGAATTGACAATGCTGAGGTTGCCCCCTGGTTTGAAAATCTTGAGAAGCGATATTCAGAGTGAACCTCACTTTCCATCCATCTCAATCCAGAGTTGCAGAAGTTCTTCCATGAATTCCGAGTTTCTTTCGATAATCATCATGGGGTTTCCAACAATGATAGTAAATCTATATGTCAGTGCGGCACTCGCTTTTGCCCAGATTAAGTACGTTGGCTGTGCGAGGAAGATAGTCGCCCATTTTACACAAACTTTATCAAAATGTTTCATCATCTTACTATGATTGAAGCTCATGTGAATTGTGAGGTCGAATGTATATCTGTAGTAATCCTCGTCGGTTGCTAAGTCTTTGAGTTTATCAATTGCATTGTCCATAGAACGAACGTATCTTCGACTTCTACGTTCTTCTACTGCTTCACCTCTTTCTTCTTCTTTATCGTCAATGAGTCCCGGAAGATCTTCAATCCGATAGTTAGTAACTTCACTCCCTACAACCTTATTGTTTGGCACCAGTTGATGGGTTTCATCTGCAAGAAGGACCCTTGTATAATTCAAGGTGATTTCCTTGACAATACCTTCAACAGTTCCAATTCTAACATAATCTCCAACTCTAAATGG
>JAUWOU010000269.1 GCA_030612005.1 Candidatus Thorarchaeota archaeon
CCAGCAAGAACTGTTACTAAAATGAATCCTCCAGTATCGAGGCTCTTACGAAATTCAACATCTGCAACATATTTGGCAGTATATCCTTTCTTGTGAATCTCTTCCGCGTCTGACGCCTTGAATATTTTAACCATTGATATCAACATAACAATTGGACTTTCAAAGATGAAGTTTTTCTTTGACCAATAACTTTAGTTGATAATTGCTTTCCGTTAATATCTATCACAAATGAGAGAGAAAACTAATGCCTTCTAGAATTATCTCAGTTATTGGCGGTGCAGACTCTAATCCCGAAATATTGAAGCTAGCTGAAGACATTGGAGCAGAGATTGCTAAACGTGGAGTAGCTCTTGCATGCGGTGGTTTAATGGGAGTAATGGAAGCTTCTTGTAGAGGAGCTAAGAAACATGGTGGAGTTACCATAGGAATTCTGCCTTCTGATTCCAAAGAACATGCAAACAAATACGTTGATTTTGCAATACCGACAGGACTTGGTTATTCACGGAATTTCATAGTTGTAAAGACGGGAGATGCTGTCATTGCAATTGATGGATCTGCAGGTACATTGAGCGAAATTGCAATTGCATGGTTTTCAGATAAAACAATAGTTGCCCTTTCTTCTTCTGGGGGCTGGGCTGAAAAACTAGCAGGCACTCAAATTGATGAACGGAGAACAGATATTGTGTTCTCAGCTGGTTCACCAAAAGAAGCATTGGATATTATCTTTAGAGAACTTAATTGGGAATAGGTTGATGTCATTATGGAGCTAGTCCGCTCTATCCTCGAGGGAAATACTAAACTATCGAAGGATGAAATCTGGCAACTTTCGGGGATGTTACAAGATCATTATAGAAGCAGTCCTAATGTTCTAGATATTCCAACTGACAATGTCATCTTTATTGGAGACCTTCATGGAGAATTGCAATGTACTTTAGCTGTTCAACAGTATATCAAGAAATACAACAAACATCATTTCGTGTTTCTTGGAGATTATGCAGATAGAGGACCAGAGCAGATTGAAACTTTCAATCTAGTTATGGCATTGACCTTGTCAAATCCGAAAAGAGTAATCATGCTACGGGGAAATCACGAATCAGATAGTGTTGCTACGCGATATGGATTTTACAATGCAGTAACGCGAGCTTATTCCTTCGATGTATTCAAACATTACTCTCGAGTTTTCGAAGTATTGCCAATTGCAGTTTACAAACATGCATCTCTATTTGCATGTCATGGAGGAGTTCCTGAGGACATATCTTCAATAGCTGAGATTCAAGGACTGAATAGACGACACCCTAATTTTCCAGATGATATTATATTTCAAATGGTTTGGAATGATCCTAAAAAGAATGACTTCATGTTTAGACCAAACCCAAGAAGCGGTCGAGCACGCATTTTTGGAAAAGCCGCTTTTACAAAATTCATGGAAGATATCAATGCCCAAGTTATGTTCAGAGCACACGAAGCATTCCCACAGGGATATCAAACATTCTTTGACAATAAATTAGTTAGTGTATTTAGTTCAACTTCCTGTACAAGAGTTCAGCCAAAAATAGTGAGATTATGTAAAGACTATACTATAGAACCGCTTGCTTTGATTTGAACAAAATGTAACAAAGGGCATAAGTAGGAGAATCTATGATTCTAAGTTTGGAGGAAATTTAGTGATTGATGATGATATGGCAAATAGCGAGGATTTGGAATCATATTCCCCTTCAGTGCAAAACATCAATATCGTAATCACGCTGATAGCTGTGTTTCATATTATTGCAGGTATATTGACTATTCCTCTGGTTTACATAATTTTTACGTCCAGTTTCTTCGAAGCTCCTGCCATAATCACATTCATGGTACTCGTTATGGGTTCAATACTATCTCTATCAGTACCGATTTTAATTGCCCTTGGGTGGGCAATTTGGAGCCTGCAGCCATGGGCTTGGAAAGTTGCGGTGGTTGTCAATGTATTATGCCTATTCTTCAATATTATTGGAGGAGTTGTTCTTATTGCACTACTGAACATAATTCTTCTATTTGCTCTTAATGCTACTGATGTTAAACTAGCACTGACTCCAATCAATGCGCAAGTTTCCACAGACCTATCATGAGTACTCATTTCAATCACTTGTTTATAGTACAAGCATCAATAATGAGGCAAGTTATTAAGAAGAATGAGACGACAACGTAAAATATGGGACGAACAAGCCCAGTGGTGACTCTACTATGCCAAAGGTCGCGGTTGTTAAGACTTCTCCGAAAACAATTGATGAAGATATAGCGCGAGCAATGGATCTTGCAGACTATGATAAATTCGTTTCAAAAGATGTTGCAACGAGCATCAAGTTGAATCTGTCCTGGAGCAAATTATACCCAGCTTGCTCAACTAACCCGTATATCTTTGATGGACTTTTGAAAAAACTAATTGCGGATGGCTTTGATAATAGAACAATACAAGCAGTTGAAAATGAAACTGTTGTCACCAATATCTTTGCAGGGGTAAGGAACAACAACTGGTACCCTGTTATGAAGAAACACAAGATCAAGTTTCTACCTCTAATCGATGCAACTTATGTTGATGTTAAGCTACCGCAGAAGACTCTAGT
>JAUWOU010000150.1 GCA_030612005.1 Candidatus Thorarchaeota archaeon
GTCTTGAGATCGGCTCCATCATCGAGTTCTATGGTAAGGCCTCCGGTGGAAAGACCCAGTGGTGCTACCACCTTGCAGTACGCTCACAGCTGTCCCTTGAAGAAGGAGGCCTTGAGTGTGCGGTGCTCTGGCTTGACACAGAGAAAGCCTTCAAGGCCTCTATAGTTCGCGCCAACGCTGTGAGATGGGGTATGGACCCTGATATCGTGCTTGGTAACATACGTACTGTGGAGATCGTGAACTCAGCTCATTTCATGACTATGTTTGAACGGATACCCCACATGTGTGCCCTGGAGAATGTCCAAGTTGTTGTGGTGGACTCCTTGACAGGGCAGTATCGTCAGGAGTACATGGGAATAAGCAATCTGGGGACGCGACAACAGACCATCAACTCCATGCTCAATAAGATGCGACGAGCAGCCAGTGCCACCGATGCCATCTTTCTGTACACCAACCAGGCCATCTCCAAACCTGGAATGGGAACATTTCAGCAGCTCAATGCCCCTATGGGCGGGCACATTCTGTCTCATGCCTCAGACTACAGGTTCATGGTGTCAGAGGCTGAGGCTGGGCGGCGAAAGATAGTGCTCAAGGACAATGCAGGTCTTCCTAACGTTGAAGTCAAGATGAGCATAGGATGGGGTGGGTTCTATGAAGATGCTCATGCCTTGAAGCAGCAGGAGCCCGAGGTCCGGGATTATCTCGCAGCTCACGGATATAGCACCAGAGTTGACGAGCCGCTAAGGGAAGTGAAAGAGTCATCCGAACCCGAGGAAGCGAGTGAGAGCGCATGACCATGAACAAGTTCAGGGCCTATAGATGTCACGAGTGTGGGAATGTTGGCTTTGGCAGGGTCGCGGACAAGGGAACAAACTCACAGTGTTCACTATGCAGTACTGTTATCTCAGATAGACCGGGTATGATCTATGTGTCCACTGCTAAAGAAGCTCGTCGAAGGGCTGGGATACTTGCCACCATGGCACAGACCTCTACATCCCGGGTTTCAATGGGTATTGGGCTCAGAAGAAGGGTCCTTGATATCGTGGAGAGTCTGGTGAACATGAACAGGTTGAAACCAGTCACTCTGGAACAAGTCCTGAACGAGTGTGCAGACGCAGGTATCCCACGAGAACGTGCTATGCATTTCCTTGACATATTGAGAGATGAGAATCTAATAACCTACGACGGTGAGTCTGTCATGTCGATTACATAGTCTTCGACCCATCAACTTGCTGAATCAGCCTTTCAATCCACTTAGCGGTTTCTTGGACAATGATGTCAGTTCTACCAGGTCTGAGAGTTTCTATCAATAACCGCACCATCTCTTTTGCTTCTCCTAGGAGTTCTCTTGCCACTTTGACCTCTCCATCTTTCCTCAGGATGACCTCAGCTTTAGTTACGAGCGCGCTTGCAAGGTCTGACCTGACCAATCGATTCCGTTGATTACACTCTCGAAGGAGGATGATAGCCTCTTCTACCGCAACCATTGCATCAGAGGTTCTATCCTGAAACAGTCGTTGTCGTGCAAGACTCGTTAGTGCATGCCCCAAGCCTCTCGGGTCTTGTTCTTCCCTGTATTCCTTTATCACACGGAGAAGTTCAGCTTCATCATCAAGTTCGCTGACTCCTCCTTCCTCCTCTTTCTGTACCTCTGTTGAAACCTTTCGGACACTGTCATAGAACTCCTCTATGTTTACAATGTCATAGATTGAGAGAAGACCTCCATCTGCAGTCATTAACTCCGTGAGATTCTCAAGGTTAGCTATCTCAATAGGGAAGCTGCTGATCTCTTTCGGTCCAGCATCAGCTTCAATCCTGCTGACCACCGCCACATTCCTTCCTTCTCTCATATCCAGGGACAGTCTGCATCGTGGTTTACCTTCCCCCAGACCTAGTGTTCGTAGTGTTCTCTCGAACCTCTGAAGGGTTTCTGAGAACTCAGAGAGAAACTCCAAGGAAACTGTCTGCCTTACCACTTTTTTGAACTGATTGCTGTGCTGTTCTAGACTGAGTGTAGAATCCAGTTCAAAGGTAAAGGACCTGTTCATCCAGATTGCTCCAGACTTTAGAGACCTGATGTTCCACATGATGATATCTGATCCATCTTGTGATTCTGTGACCTCGACACTCCATTGCTCTCTGGACCAATCATAATCGCTCACATCTCGACTGGAAACCGCTTCCTGCAATCGTGGATAATTACTCAGTCGAGAAACACTACGACCCAAGAGCCCCTTGGCATCTATCTCCACATTGTGGCGTATCTTTCTCGTTGTGTCTATCAGCTGCTCACACTCTGTCAGGAGACCCAAGTCATGGATGTTCAACTCCAGACCTTCAAGTTGTTTCAACGATGACTTTGTTGAGAAACCTTTCAGTTCTATACGGAACCTTTTGTTTTGTGGTCGAATAGTGAGGGCGACCTTATCACCCATTGTTGTTGACAAAAGCTCATCACAGGTTTTTGGAAAATCATACACATCGGGATGGAATCTGCTCCTGTGTACCAGTGGCTTGAGAAAAGTGACGGAGAATATCTCTCTAGCATTTCCTCGCTTGAGATCACAACCAGAGTATTGAATGTCGGTTCGGTGGTCCCACATCACCAGTGACCCGTTCTTGATCCTTAGAGGAGTTCCCCTCCGGATAGGGTGTCGAAGTATCTTAACCAATTCAGTAGTGTCCTTGAAAAGAAGGGTATCTAGGGTGGTTTCTCCCGATTTGTCCTTGAACTCTAGTTCATACACTCTTTTCTTGACATTGATACTGACTTCACAAGTGACCTGAGTCACATCCTGCTCCAATGATGCAATTTCCTTCAAGAAATCATCCACATGTTTCTCAATGTCAACTGGTAATATCGGAGGTACAAGGAACTCATCATACAGGGCTGGAACTTCATAGGTTTCTCTGAACCTGAGCCAGGGGATAGATTGTTCTTTCTTTTGAGGGGTTCCATGTTCAAAGACGGATGAGAACCAGACCAGACCATTCTCTCCCTCTGTCAACATCCAGAGAATCTTGTGTTTATCAACCTCCGTCACAACGATGGTGTTCCTGTCGTGTGAGAACAGAGCAAGCTCTGTTTTGTCTTTCACAATCTGTGGGTCACTAATACACTGGTACAATGAAGGTCGTAACCACTGACTTTGCAAGTTATCCACAAGTCCTGCAACCATTCCCTTTTCCGCTTGGAAGATGATCCATGCTGAATACTTACCATCCTTTTCCATCCAGATTATCTGTCCCGCCTGCTGTTTAGTGAGGACATACTCTGGAAGACTCAGCGCAGGAAGCATTCTTGCTCGGTTCATCAGGTTTGAGTAGATGGAGTGAAGGTCGTATTTTGAGTTCACTGATCCCTGCTGCGCCTTGAACCCAATCTGATACAGCTCCCATTCCACCACTGACTGCCACAGAGGTACTACATGTGTGTGCATAACCTCATTGTATTCACTGTGCAACACTGCAAGGATAGCAAGGAACAGGTTGTTCCCATAGAGCAGAAGCGCATCAGGACTTCTCCCCAAGACCTCTTCAAGGACTGCTCTGTTCCCTGAGTTGAGCAGTTCAAATAGACCCTGTCTGATAGGGCGAACAGTTTCCCATACCCGTGCTCGTTCAGGATCTTCAAGTATAATGTCCTGGACTCGTTCCAGTGCACGCAACAGCTCGAGCTCATCGAGTTCTGTGGAGAGAGCCTTTGTACAGATTGTGGTAATCTTCTCACAACATGAGCGGAGGCTCTTTGAGAGGACTTTTTTCCTCTTGAGGGATCGTACTGTATGCAGGAGCCTTCTCAATTCCATCCCTCTCGTTCTCTTGGAGTCGATATCTTTGGAAGTGCTTAGCCTGATAGTAGGGGGTCGCATTACCATGAACTCTTCATCTTTATCAAAGTCCTGTGATGGTACTCTCTCATAGTACAATCTCCGCGTAATCCTCTTGTTAGGAACGTATTCCCTCTTAGCCTTGTTCGGCTTTGGTGGTGGTGCGTCTGGGCAATAGATTATTCTGCTGGAGAGTGTTGAAGGGTTCCCTGTGACCACAGTGGGGGTGACGAGCTGCCTTGGTGGAAGGTCTGACTCTGACTCCTGTTCTTGATCCTTAGTCGATTCTCCTCTTGCTCTGAGAGTGCTTGGTGCTAGTGATAGGGCAAATCCCTCTAGTTCGGAAACCTGTCGTTTACTATAACGACTTGTATCAGAATAGATGTTGGAAAGTGTTATTCCACGACCGTACATTGATCTGAGATTCTTTCCATACACCTCTTTCTCTGGGAGGGTGGGCTGTCTCCCTTGACTTCCTCTGAGCTTCCTGGAATAGTCAATCAGATGAGGTACGTGTATCTTGGTCCTCCAGGGTGGAACACTTGCTGGGACATCTTGTATGATGTATCTTTCATCATCACTCTTTGGCAGGAACCTACCAAAGCCTCGGCTTGATGTGGGGAGGTTGTAGATTATCTCGTCTACATGCATCTTTCTGGGCGAGTCATATGGTAGTGGACTGACGCACCTTCTCTGGTAATGCTTATTCATTCGAGTATGTTGTACTCCACTATCGACCCAGATGATATTGATATTAGAGGTTGGTATACTGTTCAATAACCTCTTCTCAAGAGAGCGGATAATATGGTGTCGACTTGCTGGGACCATGTATTTGAACTCACTCCACCCATCAATGACAACAATCCTCTCTCTCACTGATTTCTCTTGAAGTGATAGGCTGAGATTGTCAATCAGACTTTCAATCCCAAGGTCCTTACCAGATAGTATCTGGCTGATGTTAGTACTAAGGTCGATGAATCTGATCTTATCTATCAGTCCGTCCAATGAAGCATATCTTCTCTTGTTGATTCTTCCCTCCATCAAGAGTGCATACAGACCAAACCGTTTCTTTGTCAGTTGCTCACTGGGATAATCCCCCATCAGGTCGACCCAGTGTATCTCCGTATCCTTTGATGAGGTTGTACACTCCTGAATATGGTTGAGAAGATGCCAGTTCTTGGATATCCACGCGGCTGCGTTCCCTGATGATGTGGGGGATGAAACTGGCACGTACAGGGTCAGGAGTCTATCGTCGGATACTCGCTCACTGAAGGGGTCATCAACCAGGAGTGATTCTGGCGCACATGTTTCATTGAGAAGTTCGACTGGACCATCTCCGGGAGTAAGGATGGTGGCCACTCGTGGTATCTTCATTGTGACAGAGGAGTCCAGACTGTATGCTGTGGTCTGTGAAATATCTAAAAGGTCAGAGGTAATCTTCGTGACCAAATCATCCAACAGGTCTTGAAAGCCTTCAAAGACCTCCAGAGGACTCTGGTCAGTATCTAGGACCACCACTCCTTTCCATAGAGATTTGGGGGGAGTGGTGTCGAGTGGTGCTACTTGTTGATACTCGCTTAGAACCTCTGTTTCGTATGCATCTAACTGATCAAGAGTCCTTGGATGTGGGTCTGAAGTGAATATCTCATTCCATTCGTCTTCAGTCTTTGTACGTTTCCAGGAATAGAGAGATGGAGCATAGTCTTTTACATTCTTGTTATTCGTACGAAGCCCATAGAGGTTATAATCGAAAGATGTCTTGGTCTTAATTTCTAGAATCATGACCGGGGTCCAGATCACACGACCAGATACTTCTCGTCGTACGAAGATGACTAGGTCGACCTGACCTTTTCTCTTAGACACTGGAAGTTCTCCCACTATCAATATTGATGATGGTTCATCGAGCATGGTGTCCCCTGCAAAGACAACCTGCTTCAACGACTTAGGATGGTGCAGGTCTGAGAGTAGTATCCTGTGCCACTCGTTCCCTTCCCTTGAACTGAGTGCGAGTACCTGATCAATGACCTTTTCCACATCTCTCTGTTCGATATTGCCTTCATCGATATGGTTCAGAATCTCCGAAAAGACTTTCCTCTCTTTCTTACTATCGGTTGTATCACGCAGCTTCTCTACCTTTTCCCTGAACTCCTCAATAGAGAGGATTGGAGTGTCAGGAGCATCAAGTCCCTTGGTGACTGACTTCTCTTTCCCTGTTCTTTTTCCGTATAGAGTTCGAATCTCTTGGACAATCTCTCTCAATTCATGATCTGAGTACCGGTTGAAATATGGTCGACCCTGTTCACCATCAGTGTATACCCAGTCAAGGAATGGTTGTAGCCTGTGGATGAGGAGATTGATGTACCTGTACGCGTCAGATCTTGGGACATTGTGGATGAAACATTGACGACAGAGTTCAACCATGTGCGCGCGTATCATGTCAACAAAGTCCAACTCGGGGAGAGTTGGATGTGCAAGAAGAATAAGGGGGCTCTTACCTCTTCTACGATATCCTCCCTTCCAGTAGGTCTTCACTGCATCATCTGAACCCAGACGTTCAGCCTCTTCCTTGGACAAAATCTTCTTCCTACCATCTGAATATTTCCTTATCTGGAATGACTCAGGTTCAGGAAAGGGATATCGTGTCATCGCGAGGTCTCTCAACCGTGCTCCTGCGTAGTTCAGTAATGCATTGAGAGGTCCTACTGTACCTTCAAACCAACTGTAGACTCTCTTGAACTCCCTATTACCAAAACGTCTTGTGCTGCTCCAAACAATTCCCAGGAATTGGTTTCGCATGTTTGGTTCAACTGAGGAGAAATCAATAGTTTTTGCAATAGTCTGTTCAAGATGTTCTCGAGCTTTTTGCCACATCTTCTTGATACTGATGTAGTGTTTCAGTGTCTTTTCATTGGTTCTTTTACTTGCCAACCTGACAAGAGATACTAGTCCCATATAGACTGCACTGGTAAGGATGTCATTTGGGTGTTTTTTCCTCCTTTTTCGAATCTGCACAGAGAATATTGGCTATTTTTACTTATAAATATCGCTCCTTATTCAGAATATCTATAATCGCTTTAATTTACGAATATAGTGCTATAATTACCTTATTACTTAAAATAAGCATTTACGTGTTAATAAGTTTTTATAGGTTAATACAGAGTAATTATACGAGTACATAACCAAACTTGGGAACAAGAAAGGGAGTGAACTCAACTGACCAAGAAATGGGTCAGAAGTTTTTATAGGATGGCGAAAGAAAATGGCTCAGTCCAAGAGTGTAACAATCGCGGTGAAGGTCCCAATCAACTGGGAATCTATGACCGCGAGGACTAGGCAGAGGCTTAGACAAACTGTTGGACGAGACACTAGAGTAGTTCGTGCATTTCTTGGAATAATTGAACAAAACGAAGACGAGTTATTGACAAGCAAGAACAGAGATAGAATTCATGATGGAGAGTTAGATAAACTCACAATGACTGCACTCAAGGTTAAAAATGGATACAGTCAGAGATTGGCTGTTCCTCATGATTTCAAGGTCCAATTTCCCAGAATCTCTCAAAATGAGATGACAGAGTGTAGACAAACTGCTGTCGCCCTCTATGAGAGTTATCTCAAGTTGAGAAAGAAGAAGGGCTGGAGTGCGTCACGCCCTACATCAATCAATGATAGTCGAAGGATACCGCGATGGGTATTCTCTCAGAGATTCAAGTTGATTGAGAAAAAAAACAGTACTTCTCGATGGTGGCTTGATATCAGGGACTCCCTTGACTCTGCCCCTGAGAAGAGATTCCTCCATGATCGATTGAGAATTCCTCTCAAAATATCTCCATTCCATCTGAACCAGATTAGACGGGGTGCAGTGAAAGCGGTACAGCTATTTACTGATAGGAGAAGGAAGTGGTGGGTGACCATTGCTGTTAGAATTCCTATTGATGAATCTCCAGAGGCGAATCTTCCTGTTGCAATTCTTGGAATTGACCTTGGTATCGAGAAGGCTGGTTGCGCAACTCTTCTCACTCCTGAAAAGACAAGAGAAACTCGTTACTTTGTCCAGAGAGATAAGGTCACGGTCATCAAGAAGTACGATAGGCTTGTAGCTTATCTCCAGAGAGAGATGTACACCCGGAGAAACAATGGATTGTCATATGATAGGGCTGCTGATAAACTCCGTCGAATGCGTTCCAAAAGAGAGAATGTTGCTAGGGAATATGACCGATTTCTTGTACGTCAGCTTCTCGATTACATCAACGAACTATCCAAGAAATACACACTCTATGTTGCCATTGGTCGCCTGAAAAATATACGAATGCGTGCAAAGAAAGGAAACTACCAGGGACGAAGGTTCAGAGGAATGATACACTCTTGGGCCTTTGCTCGAATAACATATAGTCTGAAACATGGACTGGCTCAGCTCGGTTGGAAGGTCCATGGAAAGGATGCTCGATTCCGAGCTGTTCCTGAGGGATGGACCTCTATTATATGTTGGAAGTGTGGGAGCAAGGGAAAGAGACCTACCCAGAACTACTTTCACTGTCCATCCTGTGGTTACAGTATCAATGCTGATCTGAATGGTAGTACCAATAT
>JAUWOU010000232.1 GCA_030612005.1 Candidatus Thorarchaeota archaeon
ATCTTGAATTCAAAAAAATAATCAGTTTGAGTTTCTCAATTATCTGAATAAAATCTGAAAACTCTACAGTCCTCCACTCTTTGTACATTTCCTTGTGTGACTATTTCATTGGTTTGATTCTGAAGAGGATGACAATCAAAAAACCTGCAGCCACGGAAATTGCAGAAATAGTCACCAATAATGAGAGATCTAAATCTGGTGAATTCATTCCAATATTGTTCAGATAATAGAAAACAGTGTCAGATACGTTCCAATTGTTCAATGAGTCAGCAGCAAAATACTTTACTTCAAAGATGATTGATCCGGGACTAGGCAGGATTACAGGATAGTAGCCATAGTACCTATTCGGTTGTGATTCAGACGCTATCAATGTAACATTGTGCCAGAGGTCTTCAGTTGTTTCTCTCGTACTACCAATGACCAAATCGACTCCATCGGAATCAGTTACAGTTACATGAAACCATACACTTGCGTTCTCATTCAAGAAATCTGCGTAAAAATCGCTATAATCTGAGAAGATGAGGTTCTCACTAGATAGCACTTGATTCGTATAGGAGATTGTAGGTAGATTACTCAGAAGGCAACATAGTCCTACGATAGTTAAGAGTTTCCAAGATACAATCCTCACACACGTTACCTCAATAAATTAATAATAATATTATCATATGAACTTATACCAATTTGGACTATTACTGGAGTTCGAAGAAGTCGGACCCGAAGTGATACACCGCCGTATCTAGTATACTCAGTTTCTGAAGAGGGATTCTTTTCCCTCTTCTTTCTCTTGTTTTTCCTGATGAGATGTACATCAAGCAACATTCAAATCTCGGAGTATCACTTTGTACTGGAGGTATATACTTGGTTCAAGAGCGGACAGACCGGTTTGACCCACCAGAAGAGGGACTGCTTCCTGGCGAAGAAATAGTATGGACTCGTAAGGCCGGTTCAGTATTCTGGCTTGTGTTTTGTGGGTTTTGTATTTTTATGCTCCCTTTCGTGGTGATACCATTCGCATATGAGTTTCTTGGCGAGCTTGGTGGGATACTGCTCATCGCACTTACAATACTTGGAATAATCTACATTCTTGCATCATTCATTAACCTTCGAAGAACTAGATACTATCTCACATCAGAGAGAATCATTGAAGTCAGAGGTGGAACCATCCGCAAAGAGATTCTTCTGGAACGGTTTTCAGGAAGACCACTCGGTCAATTCTTTGAATCACATGTGGCTCATACTCAAAATGGACGACCTATCTTCAGGATACGCATCTACGATCCTATGTCTGATGAAATTCTTACTCTCAAGGGTCTTGATGAGCACTCAGCGATTATATTTGAGAGAATAGGTGATAGGATCGAATGTCCCTATTGCAACTACGATAACACTGCTCTGAGCCAACAATGTAAGAATTGCGATGCAGTATTGTAGAGAGAAGCATTAGTCTCTACCCACAGTAAGCTAATATTCTATAATTGATGGATGTAACATGACGGTGATGTGACTTGCAGAGTCATGCAATCCAAGCTATTCTGATTACTGACAAGGGTGGAAGTCCACGTTTCTATATGCAATTAGACCCCAAAGCACTCAATATGGACCCAGTGATGGCATCAAGTTTCTTTGCAGCTATTGACATGTTCTCAAAAGAGGTTTTTGACCAAAAGTATCCCATCTTTCAGGTTGACTATGGTTCTCGACTATTTACTTTAATCAAGGGAGTCAAAACGAATCTAATTGTTGTCAGTATACAGCGTCTGGATCAGGACGCAATAGATGTCTTGGATTCACTCTTGGCTGAGTTCGAGCTTGATTGGCTTGAAATTGTAGATCCATTCGAATACAACTTCGACACCTCTTTTGTTGACGTATATATGGAGTCTTTCGGCGAACGCGTCATGGAACGACTGTCCCTTCGACTCCTTGCTGATTCGTGGGTGCCCTATTTCACAACAACCCCTGATAATATCAAGTCAGTAGATAGTATTCTACTTAACTACATCAACGGCTCAAGCAATGTCAAAGAGATAGTTGAAGTGAGCAATTTGTCACGACGAGAGGTTGTACTTGATCTCTCAAAACTATGGGCTCACAGAGTTGTACGATTTCGTAATATGTTAAGCTTTAACGATTTCATGACAACAGGCACGCAATTCATTAGATATGTTCAAGCAACCTCAGATGAAACTAAGGATTTGCAAAACCTTCATCCTGAAATGGCCGGAGTCATTCCTCATCTTGCTGGGATGATTGATGGACGTCGAACAGTTCGAGAAATATTGGCTGAGTTAGGAGCACGTCATGACGAGAGTGAGCTACTTCGTGCTCTGGATTATCTAATTGAAGTTGGTGTAATTGAAGCACTTACCCCTGAGAAAAGACGTATTCTTCTGGTTAAAGAGGCATTAGAGCTTGCACTTCGTGTTGCTGAAGGAACTTACAATGTGACAGAGGCAACAAATGCACTAAGGTTTGTTCTGAAAGATAACAAGACACCAGAGGCTCTTAGTCAACTTCAACTCAAAGATGAAAAATGGATTGTCGATTTTGATTTTAAGATACTAGAAGGTCTAGACAAGCGAAGACTGATGCTTCTTTATGGAGAATGGATGAAAATACTCGCTCAATTTGTCCAGGTTCTAAATCCCTCAAAACTTGACCTCTACATTAAGAACCTGACCACGGTCTTTGCACAAAGAATCGTCAAACGATATTCTGCGATGGATTTGAGGGGCTTTGAAGAATTTGCATATTGGCTTGAGATATTGAGCACACCTACAAAACCCCATGTTGGACCAGTTGAAACCAGCTTTCTCCAGATAGCTTGGTCAAATGCTATGGAAGAACTAGCATATCTTCTTGTGACAAGAGGTCATATTATCTATAAGTCGGAAAGCATAACACAGATTCGTTCAGCTTCTGGAACTCCCTTGATTGATCTTCTCCCTGAAGAATGGGTAGGACGTGACCATGTTGAAACTTTTGAACGTGTGATGCTTGAATATTCAAAGCTTGGACCTGCAGCAAATCTAACTCTTCTTCTTCTTGCAACACAGCGTGCAGTCCTACTCCCACAAGAGCTGATTATCTGAACAAGATTTGAATGGTCTTCCATCTGAATAACTATTATCTTCTAATGCTGAGAAAAACAAGTAACTAGGTGACCTTGAATGAGCCCGACCTACTTACTTAAACTCGTTACAGTTGGAGCCGCCTCTGTTGGGAAGACTAGCATAATAATCCGATATTCCACAGGAAATTTTCGTGAACACTATTCTCCTACGCTTGGAGTGGGATTTGCTTACAAAAAGATGAAAGTGGATGAAAACAATGTGAATATACAAATCTGGGATTTAGGGTCTCAAGACTTTTTAGAGCGGACTCGGGCGAATTATTACCTGGGTGCTCAAGGTGTAATCTTCATGTATGATGTGACCTCTTGGGAATCATTCAATGAAGTCATTGACTGGAAGAATGAAGTTGATCGTAACTTGGAAGATTACAGAGCGCTTCTTCTTGCTAACAAGACGGACCTCGCCATGGACCGTGTTGTTTCTTCAGAGGATGGTCAACGAATGGCCGATGAGTTAGGGATTCCGCATATCGAGGTTTCAGTTCGACTTGATAAGAATGTGAACGATGCATTTGAGATGATTGCAAGGAATATAATCAACTCCTTTAGCTAACTTGGCCACTGTGAATTCAAAGAAGCCTAACTAAATATAGAGAACATCTTCAATCCCTGTTGTCAAGCGCTTTGCTTTGCCTTTTGTCACCGCATAATCATTTTCGATGCGAACTCCACCAATTCCCTCGAGATAGACACCAGGTTCAATTGCCATAACATGTCCTTCCAGGTAACTATCTTCACGACTGTAGGTGCTTGGTAGTTCATGTACATCTAGACCTATACCATGGCCGAGACCATGGGTCATACCATCCTTTGCATCTGGATTAAGTCTGCGTGAGTCAAAACCATGTTTCTTTAGAGTGTTGAAGCACGCCATATTGACATCATCAATGATTGCCCCATCTGTTAGAGTGTCAACAGTAGTATTTGCTGCATCCTCTACAGCTTCAAACATCTCACGAACTCTCTTGGGAACAGGACCTTTCACAAAG
>JAUWOU010000075.1 GCA_030612005.1 Candidatus Thorarchaeota archaeon
ATTGTTGAATTGCCCTTTTTCCATTTAGGTATTGGTACTTTTCTAGTAATTGGTTTCATTATTAGTGGAATTGGGTTCGTGCTCCAAAAAAATCCGTATATCAAAGAACGAATAAACACATTCATTCTATTCAAGTTATTAGTCATAGGTGCGATGATTAGTTTCTTCTTTGTGAGAGGATACCTTACTGACATCTTAATTTTCACTCTGAGATTTACTGGATTCCAAATCATATTATCGATAGTAATCTACTTTGGACCAACTATCTTCCTAGGATTATTGGGCTACCGATATCTTGTACAAATGGATAATTCAAAATTAAAATGGTTGCTAATCACATCATTTGATGTGGTTCTTTCCATGGTACTCTTGTATTCAACCTCTCGGGATTCTGGGGCTGGATTGATGCCAAATGATTATTTTCCTGTATTTGCGCTCCATTCAATCGTTGTTGTCTGTTTCGTTGTTAGTATGAATACTAGCTCACAGATTCAACCAAAAAGTGTAACATCTCAAATGGTGGGAGTTCATGAACCACAGAAAAAACCCGTTAGTACATCTGGATTTAATTTTCCATTTCTTGCTAATCAACTTGCGTATAAACGAAAGATATGGAAGAAACTCTATCCCATATTAGTTACTCTCTCTATTCTTACGTTAGTTACTGTTTCATCCTTGTACTTTGCTTGGTCTTTTAATACAAATCTTGGTCAATTCAATCAGACGTTCTATGATACAGTCCCTATCGTGAATGCTGAAGAAAGGGCGATGTTGAATTGGATACATCAGAATACGAATCAGAATGATATCATTCTTTGCGATATTGAGAACTGGGAATTATCTGCTATCATAGGTCGACAAATCATCTACACTGGGTATAGATCTCCCGAACTCGATTCACCTATCTACCAAGCATATTTTACTATGTTCAACTCCACTGACTTTACTGAATCTCTTCCATTTTTCACTGAGTATTCTGTTAGTTTCGTTGTAATTTCACCTCTTGAAAAAGCTCATTTCCCTCAAGGCTATTTAAAATTCTTTCTTAGTGAGCTATTCTCCCTTTCTTATGATGTTGGTGAATATCACGTCTTTGAGTTTCTTGAGTAGTTGTGATTGTATACTGTAGAAACGGTTATGTGTAAGGTTTATCGAGTTTTGTTTGAGGACTATGCTTCGAGTTGCTATTATCTCACCATTACCTCCACAAGAATCTGGAGAAGCACCTTATACAGCTCAGCTAATCACTAAGCTTGCTGAAACAGGAAAGACAAGAATATTAGCAATTGCTGGTGAAAAAGCACAACTTCTACCAGATATGCAGGGGGTTATTGAAACAAAGCCAGTGTGGAAAAATCGGAGCATGTTCTATCCAATTACGCTTGCTCGTCTAATTACTAAATGGCGCCCCCATATTACACATGTGCAATTTGGACCACATGGAAGAGATTATGGTGGGCTCTTTGGTGAGATTATGTTGATTCTTTTACTTATTCTTCGTATGACTGGTATTCGTACTACAGTAACTCTGCATAGTTCATGGATGCCTGATCAAGCTAAAGGAAGAGTAATGACATATCGCCGCTTGAAGCGGCTATCGTTTCTAGTTGTTCCAGTTTTTAAAATGTATATGCGAGTTTTAGGATGGGTTACAAACTCAATTCAATTAAGCACAGCGAAAACCCATTCCACGCTGAGGAAGAAATTCCTTAACGAGTATGGATTGGAACCCCGAAGAATTCTTGAGATTCCTCACCCTTGCAGCTCAATTAAAATATCAATCAAAATGGAAGCTGCAAAGATGCAACTAAAGCTTGCTCATCGTAAGATCATACTAGTATTTGGTTTCATAAGGCCTGGAAAAGGAATCGATACCGCCATTAAAGCACTATACAATCTTCGTGATTCTAAACCTGAAGCGCTCCTTTTAATTGCAGGAAAACCTTCGGGTGTGGAAGGAAAAGAATATCTCAAAGAATTAAAATTGCTTAGGCAGAATCTTTCTTTGGAGGAATCTGTTCTCTTTCATACAAAATTTATACCAGAAGATCTATTGCCAGTTTACTTTTCGGCTGCATCAATTGTTCTAGTACCATATTCTGAGAGTGTTGGAGTTAGTGGGCCAATACACAACTTTGCTGGATATGGAACTCCAATCGTTGCATCAAATGTTGGCTTCCATATGGGAGAATCCCTTGGAGGAAATCTGGTCTTATTCAAAACGGAAGATTCCAATGATCTTGCTAGAAATCTAGAACAAGTGTTAGCTAACAAGACTCTCGCAGAAGGTCTCAGTAAAAACCAAGTTGAATATGCTCAGAGGGAGAATTGGGATCTTGCTGCTCGTAGAACACTTGCAAACTATATCATATCATGTCGATGATTGTATTCTTATACAAAGAATCGACAGTCAAGTTCTAGGTAGTTTTGTTGGCATTAATGCCTTGGTGTTTTCGATGTAATCCTCCGGATTCTTCTCCATTGAACGAATAAAGGTTTAATATCGCTCATTCACAAACAAAAGAGAATTGATGTGGAATCCGATTAGCCCGTTATTTTGAATCAGGGAATAGTAGATATATTGATAATAAATTTTGATATGATAGTAATGCTCATATATAGTAAATTTCCATGTAGTGGAAATAACGATTTTCACTGCATGATTTGTATTTATGGGCTTGAGGAAGAAACGAATGAATAACGGAAAGATTCGCCTTTTGATATATAGCCCTCTAAGTATGAGGATGGGGGCGGGAGGAGATCGGTGGATTTCCGAAGTTGTTCCGAAATTTAGAGATTACGGAATCGAACCATCTATACTTGCGACCAATTTCCTCCCTAAGGGATATCAATCAATAACAAATAGGTGGTACTTGGATCAAATATTAGCTCACAAAATTAGTTATCGCGAGATTCCTGTGTGTTTTTCTAATTTTACTAAAGCTCCAATTCTAAAGCCAAAATCATTCCAGATTCTTTCCAAAGAGTTCGCAAAGCACGATGTCATATACTTCATGAATGCTTATTTCATGCAAGATGTATGTGTGTGGCTAGCAAAAAAAGTCGCAAACAATCCCCCCATTATAAGCTCGCAACATGCAGCTATGTGGCAAGAGGGTCAAATTCATAATTTATACATGCACTCAGTAAGTAGACACTTTTTGAACTACTTTGATGCACATCATGTATTGAATGAGGAAGATTATGAAACATATAGGACTTGGAATCTTAACGACGTAAATCTTATTCCAAATGGAGTGAACACTAAAGAATTTAAACCATCTCGTCGGGACAAGTCAGATACTTTTACTATTCTGTTTGTAGGTCGACTTGACTACCAGAAAGGAATAAGAACATTACTAGATGCAATCAAGATACTTGAATTACGTGGGAGTCATTCAGCAACAAAAATTTCTTTCGAGGTTTGCGGGACGGGACCTCTGAAGAATATTGTTGATGTTTTTGCCTCACATCGTCCTAATTTTCGTTCACATGGTTACGTAACTGACCAACAATTGCATTCTTTATATGAGAGTTCTTCTCTCTTTGTCATGCCATCAATCCGCGAAACATTTGGACTAGTCGCCCTTGAGGCTATGTCATCTGGATTACCTCTAATTGTAACCGATATAAGTGGTCCACGATCGTTTGTGGATGATAGTTTCGCTAAGATTGTGCCTCCCGGAGAACCAAGGTTTCTAGCTGATGCTATTGATTGGTTTTACGAACTATGGGATAAGAGTCCTAATGAATTTTCGAAAATGTCACTCCTAGCTAGAGAAATCTGTGAACAAAAACACGAATGGACTCAAGCCGTTAAACAATTGAGTAAAATCATCAGAAGAGTGCATCAGAAGTGACTGTTGATTCGAAGTTTCCGTCCGGCTATATTGGAAACTACGTCAAGTGTGTACATCAATTACTTGCAAATAGAAAGAATCGAATTGCTATTATTTGTCTTGTTCTACTTCTTATTGGTGGTTCGGTATCTATTGCTTTTTCACAAAATTTCTACTCCATAGAGAACGAGTCTGAAATATCCGCTGGTACTTTGCTTCCAGATACTAGGCTATTTGTTGCAAAATTAGATTTGCATGTCGATCAGATTTTGCTATTAGAAAGCTCCCTAAATAACGGAACTAGCCGATTTATTATCACTTGGCTTGGACATACAATAAGATCTGGTAGTTTCTCTCCGAATCCAAGTTTGACCTTCTATGTAGATGGTTTCTCTGAATACGAAATCTGGATGGAAGGAGAAAATGAGAATACTAACATAACAATAGAGATGGTATTAACAACAAATGAGTATCCTCTAATCTACTTATTTCCAATTGGGGCAATATCTTACATTCTTGGATTTCTTCTATTTGCAGTTCTTCTTAGATCTGACATTTTGGACAGTAGAGACTCCAAAGAGAAATTGCTGAACATTGATAAACTTAAAGGGAGAAAGATTAGATTCAAACAAAGAGATGTTGATTATCGCTTAGTTTTGTTAATTGCATTCTTGATTATTGTACTATTTCTCGCCGTAACAGATCCTTACTACGTACATAATGATTCTGTTGGACAAGGGCAGTCTGGCCCTCTTGGATTTGAGGGTCAATGGAAATACGAAGCTTGGGGTTACCTCGATTTTGCAGAAATGGTCCGAGAGAATCTACAAAACCATGATTATAATTTTGAATCTTGGGCAATGATTCATGGTGCATCCAAATCTATTGGGCTATCTTTTATTGTCGGCGTTCTATCTTATCTTTCTGGTTTTGACACATTCCTAATATTTCGCTTTACAGAAATGTTGTTCTTTGCACTACTCTGCACGGTGATTGGTGCTTTTGCGTACAAACTTTCTGGTTCCAAACTTGGTTTATTCTTTGGAGTATTCCTAACAATTTGTAATCCGGTTCTTCTTGAATACTCAAGATCCTTGTATTCGGAAATACCTGTCGTCACATTATCTTCACTAGCATTTCTTCTGTTAGTTACGACCCCTCATATGAACACAAGAAGAACACTTTACGTTGGCGTTTTATTATGTCTAGCAGCTTCATTCAAATCTGTTCTGATTCTTGCTCCAATTTTTCTCACACTATTACTTCTTGTAATCGCAATCACTAGATTACGTAATATGGATATGAAGTACCTATTTCGAAGTATAGGTTTCCTTTTCTTTCTTGGTGCTGCTGCTACTTTTTCGTATCTGCTAGCAAGTCCAATGAAATGGTCTGGTTTCACTAGCAAATTTCTTGGTATTTCTCAAAGTACAGGTTGGGTGGTTTCTAATTCTCTGGGGCTACTACACAATTTGGGATACTTGGGTGTGTTCATGTTCCTACAGCAACCAATTGCAGTTCTGCTGTTAGTGCTTGCATGTTTCTATCTAATAAGAAAAAGATTGGTTAAGCCGCAGTATACAATGTTGGTTGTACTTTTATTTGTTACATTTTTCTTCAATATACTATCGAGCAGACTACTGCAACACCACATGACCTACTCTATTTGGATTGGAGTCATAATTGCTGCTGCCACTATTGCCCCCATTACAAAAAAACTACCTACTCTTCCTCAATTTCCTCGTTTACAAATACCTGTTCTCAAGTTGGCGCTGGTCCTATTTGTTACAATGGATGTGTTACTTGTTCTTCCTTGGATTCCCTATTCGGGTGTTTATATGAACCCAATTGGTGAAGTTTCAAACTTCCCTCCATACTTTGAGCCTGTATATGGTTTTGCTGAAGTTTCTGAGATAATACAATCCTTTCCTAACGATGGATATATCCTCACACTTGGACCTGCGCATGTTTTAAGCTACTATTTACCAGAAAGAAGTGTAATTTATCCCAGTTCTGAGCTAGCTGCATGTAACACAACACCATCCGTTCTAGCTGTGCTTCTTTCATATCCTATACAATTCGTTCTCATTACAGACTACTGGAAGCAAGCAGTTCAGGAAACTCCATTCTGGGTGGATGTTGTTACCAACTCAGGAGAATACGAGCTGATTGCCTCTATTTCTGAAAGAGGTGTTGATTTTGTTGACATTTATGTTCTATCAAATCCAGAACCTCATCTATAGACTTGCTTATATCAGAGGTTCATTATTTTTGTCAGGATGAACTTGGCACGTTCGTTGTTGAAAGTGGCAATGCAACTGGTATATTCCAGTATACTCCTTCAGGTGCCTTGATGGATGAAAATTCAGACACATTGATACCTTAATAAATGGCATATTTGGTAGAATTTTAAAAACATAATGTTGTTTAATTCTATGAGGGCAGATTGATGGTTCTTACGTATTTTGTACTTCCTGCGTACAACGAGGAAAGTAGTCTTGGTGATTTATTTGAACAAATAGACAAGTCAGTAACGAATTACCAGATTATTCTTATCAATGATGGGTCTTCTGATCGAACTGGAGAGATTGCCGAATATTATTCCACTCGTATCCCAATTACAATCTTGACACACACAACGAATCAAGGTCTTGGTACGTCTCTGAGGACCGGAATTAATTATCTTATACGCAATGGGGTTGATAACTCGGTCGTTGTCACAATGGACTCGGATTTAACTCACGACCCAAAGATGGTTCCCCATTTCATTAAGATAATCGACGCAGGTTTTGATGTTGTTGTGGCCTCTAGATACGTTAAAGGCGGGACGCAGAGGAATCTTCCATTATCAAGGGTGATTTTAAGCTGGGGCGTAAATATGCTCATCAGGATTCACGGTAGTAAAGTACTAGACAACACCTCTGGTTTCAGGTGTATTCGGCTTGAGGCCTTAAGAGCAGCTAATGCGAAGTACGGAAACCAGTTCATTACATCAAGCGGATTTGTAGCAGCAGCTGAGATTCTCATCAAATTACAGTCCATAGGTTCCAAGGTACGAGAAGTTCCTCTCCGTTTGGATTACGGATTGAAGAAGAGTCCATCCAAATTGAAAATGTGGGATACCATTACTGCCTACCTCACAACATTATTTAACTTTTGAAAACTGTCATAAAGTTGTTTTATCTTAACGTAATAACGTAATTAGATCTAGAAAATGTGATTCCATATTTTCTGAATTGTTTGCGAATCGTATCCCTGCATGTAACATTGTAATAAGAATTCGGATAAACTGCATCAGAATACCATCGAGTATGCTTCGTGAATTTTCTTCTCATTTTCTTCCCATGTGTGCGGAACTGGACTTGGTGCATATCCATTAATCGCCTGCTTTATCGCATTCGAGAAGGATTCCACATTGGTTTTTGCGCACAGATAATCTGAACATTCACTATAGCCTGCTGCGACGATTGGTTTTTCAAAAAGAGCATATTCTGATAGTTTTAGTGAATCATAGATATCGTAATATTCACTAGGAAATCCGGGTGTTCTCTGGGAGAGACAGATGTCTGAAGCCGCAATCCAGTATGGAACCTCATTGTGAGGAACTCGTCCGACGAAATGAACCTTATTTGACTGGATTTGTCTGAGTAATCTTGAATCATATCCCAACCACTTCGTGTCACCTAACAAGTATAAATGTGCTTGGTCAAACTTACGTATGACTTTTTTCCAAGTTTTAAATAATAGATCGGCACCATAGATTTCTCTCATTCTCCCTGCTAAGACAGACAAAGCCACGATTTGATTTTCTGGAATTCCCAATCTGTTTCTAGCAGCAGCTGAATTGATATTTCTATGGAACTTCTTTGATGGATAATTAGGGATAACATATCTCCTTTTTATTTTTGCATACCTAGCTGCATGGTCAAGCATACGTTGATTTGGTGCAATTACTACCTTCGCAGATTCCACAAGTCTGGGCATTAGAAACTGAACAAATCCAGCAAGGTTATTGAGTTTCAACCACTTCAGCTCGGGTACCAATGGTACATGATAATCTAATACAAAGCGTCCCCGCTTCCACATAGGTGACGCAAATACGTCGATGTTATCGATATGCTTTGGGATATCATTGTTTCGTCCCGCTAAACCGAGTCTAAGAAGACTGCTGATAGATTTGAGTGAAAGTGATAGGGTACTGCTGCTATCCTCGGCACCTGAAGGGAACAATACATTGTATTTTTTGCCAAGTGAAGTTGCTAGGTTTTGGTTTCGCGGATGGTAATAGTGGTGTGTTATGAACAGAATGGAGTCATACTTGGTTGTTTCTTTTAATCTCATGAACTCCAACACCTCTTCAATGTTCCCTACAATCTATTGGTTCACAGACTTGAGCGACCATCCTTATTTAGCTTATATAGATTATTGAGTTGTGGTTCAAACTAAGTTGGTTCTTCATCTCAATACTAACTTTAAGTCACAATAAGACTCTACTACCGGATCACTTGGGAGCGAACGGCCTCGGAATATTTGGTGCTCTGGACAGAAAGAGAATCAAGTACTTTGGTAAATGCTTTGAATTCTATTAACGACTCCATGCATAGAACTTGGTATCACTGCCCTCGCCAATCTGAAGTCAAGTTCATTGATTTCTCTCAGGATGAATAGAAGTAGTATGTAAATTACTCCAGCTATAGCAAACGAAACAATAAGACTGATAATATTTTGAGGAACCATGAAAAAGGCAAGTACACCTGCTATCAGAGCAGCTACTATTATTTTGCCAAATGAGGGGATTGTTGATTTCAACCAACTAATCCCTTTCTGTTTCAGACGGATCCAAGATGCTAGGAAGAGCAGAATAATATATGCGGTTCGAATGAGTGCAGAACCAAAAAGTCCGAGCCAGGAAGTAAAATACCAACACCCAATTATTTCGAATATTATCACACCAATCCCGGTGACAACAAAGAACTTCGCCTCTGATAAGGAACGGAGGACTGTATGAAGTGCGTATGTTAAACCCCATATTGAATATGCTAGAACAAGAAGTGAAAAAGAAATCGAAGCTCCTGGAAAAGTTGCATACGAATTACCAAACAAAGTTGCTAGTACTATATTCGAATTGATGGAAACAATGACTGAGATTGGTAATAAAAGAATGAGAATGTATCTAGCAAGAATAGATACAACTACACTCATTTCACTCTTGATATCTCCACCTTCCACTGTTTTCAAACGAAACCGAGTTAGGATTGGATAAATTGAGGTGGCTATTGCTAGAGAGAGAAAGCTCATCATAAAGAGGATACCTAGAATTACGTTATAGACTCCTAATGATTGAAGATCTGTCAGGACAAGGAGAATCATTCTATCGGTGTTTTGGATAGTCACATCAACAACCTGGAAGAGAAGACTTGGAATTGCAAATGCTACAACCGGTCGCATATCGATAGTTGAACCCTTGTCGGGCAAACCTTTCATTGCCGCAGTACCTAGAATAAGTACAACAATACACTCTCCTGCTAACCATCCATATGCAACACCAATGACACCAAATCCAAGTACCACAAGAATAACTGTGGCAATTATTCTTGTTAGATCAAACACAATCCTTCCAAATGCCAGTTTTTTAACTTTGTACCGCGCTAACAAAAAGGAGTCTAGAAACACTTCAAGTGCAGAAAATGGAATGATGAATGTCGCAATTCTTAGCATCTCATTTGAGAGCATTCCTGTGCCTAGAATACTGGGAGATAACATTGCAAGTAATAGCATGAGGATTACTGATGAAATTAGGATAAGTAGAATGGATCTCATCAATAACCCACGGACTCTATCAAAACGTCCCTTCTTTTCTTCTTCAGGTATGATTAATGGGGCTGCATGGTTTAGTCCAAGCGCTGCTAGGAATTGGGTGAAACCATATATGACTGATAGAAGCGCAATCTGCCCCATTTCTGCCTGCACCAAAAGGCGCGTAAGAATCATTACATTTACAACACGTAAAATACCACTAATCATCGATTGGCCTACGAGTAGGGAAGTACCCCTTGCTGCTTGCGTAGCTAATTCAGTCACATCATCACAACCGATTTACTATAGTCATCATTAAAGCCTAGGCTATTTCATTTCAAGAATTCACTTTTTTGATTCATCAACGCGCAAATCAATCTGTCTTTGATACAACTGAAAAGGCTTTTGAAAAGTCACCATATTAGGGAAACCCTTGGCGGAATATTGACACTTTTTAATAATCGGAACTCAGCAAATTTAGCAAATACGGCCACTTAGCGTCCATGTAAAATTATGGGAATTATTTTCTAGAATCCAGATTCTCGCAAACATCTAACAATCTTCGTCCCAATTTGGACCAATTATACTTCTCTTCAACAAGTTTTCTTCCAGTAATACCTAGAATATTTCGCAGTTCAGAATCCTTGCTGAGTTCGACCACAGCATCGCAGATTTCTTTAGTATTCTTTGGGGAAACAAGCACTCCGCTAGAACTATCCACTATTTCAGTTGTTCCTGCAACACGAGTAGCGACAACAGCATTTCCTGAAGATAGATATTCGAATAGTTTGAGGGGTGATGCTGCATGTGCAACTGGAGTATCTGGGAATATACACAATGCTACATCCGCAGCTGCATTGAATAATGGCATCTCTTCATATGGATGAAGACCTGCATGAGTTACCATATGTCCCAGATTGGAACGAGCCAAGCGTGTTAGGAGGTTACTTGTGGAACCTCCAGCTCCAACAAGAAGTATTGTTGAGTTTGGAACTTCCTCATTGAGCCTTTCGGCTAAATCATATACGAGATTTATTCCTGCCCAGTCTTCTAAATGGCCAGTGAAAAGCACAATAAAACGATTATCTAATCGATATTTCTTTTTAATATCCGAAACGTCCAAATCTGGATTGAATAAATCCGCATCGGCACCATTCGGAATGACAACAATTTTTCTTGGATTTAATCCATGGGAAACAAGTAGTTTCTTGAGAAATTCTGTAGCTGCAAATATTCGATTTGCCAATCGATACAATGTAAATTCGAACAGTTGAATAATGACTGGTTTAAAACTATTCATCGATTCATTTACCAATCCTGCAGCATATGCTGACATCCAATCTGGACAACCTACGATAAGTGGTTTAGTTGTTAATTTTGCTGATAGAAGTGCTACAATACCAACAATAGGGGACGCATGTGCAGCAATAACAACAGATGGATTGAACCTTACCAATGCTCTGATTGACATTACTGTGAATAGGATAATTGTTAGAAGATATGCTAACGGTTTAAACATGCTCCATAGTGAAGACATACGTTTTCCAAGCAAGAGATATTCTGCGCTGATATTCTTGTGTACCTTAGGTGGGGGACTTGACCAGTTCTTCAGGTATTTCCAATCTGCAGGTCTCTGCCCAATAAGGTATCTTAGGGGTTGGGTTACGATGAAATGGACTTGAACACCAGTATCAGCGATGCGTTTCGCAAGCTCAAACACAGATCTATCTGAACCAAGAAATGGGGGAAAATGCTCAACAAAAATCCCTAGACGCTTTATACGATTCAACCTCCATGATACAGTCACTCATTCTGACTCTGTTATAATATTTTGTTGTTTAATTACAGTTGTACTAGCTAATTTCCGTTCAATCTCCAATTCATTATTTAAAATTATAAATGCAATCAATGCAATTGCTATGAGAGATGGGATCATTATGAAGTAAACAGGATTGAGAAATCCAGTATTTGTAGTGTAGAAGAAATCTATTTGATATGATGATTCTACTCTCTGAACTGGATAAATCGTCAGGTTAAGGATAGTTAATGTTCCATTGTGAGTTGGAGAAACAATATTTGAGAATGCAAATCTCCAAAGAATATAGGTCAAATTTGTGAATACGCTTGTTTTAGGAATAATACTGCCATTGATGTACTCACTATTTGCATCATTCCCCTCAAATGAAAAGGACAGATCTGCATATCGACCAAAAGGTGGATCCCAGGAAGATATTATCCTTGCAACAAACTCCATCGATTTATCGAAATTTATCTCTACTACCTTTGTATAACTAATGCTGATATTTCTCAAATACGCATCATCCGTTACATTTCTCGTATCAAACCAAAATCGACCATTTGAACCATCTGAATCTACATATGCTGAAACCTGACTTGCGTTTACGAAATCTCCTTTGATGTCAATATTTGAAGACCATCCGTCGACTGTGACGAATTCATCTTGCCAATGTCGTGTTTCTTCGAATCCAAGACTTGTGAAATTATCGTGAGTGTAGTTTGGATAAATAAGAAGTAGACATAGAATTACAGTATAACTTAGGCGTTTGTCGCGCAATAGAAGGAAGAATGGAATCGACCACAATAAATACCATCCATAGAAGAATTGGCGTGCCATTGCGATAAATAAGAGAGCGGTTGCTCCAACAAGAGCTAACAATGAGTTTATTGAAACAGGTTTTTTCAAACCTATTTTCCAATCACGATGTTCATTGAATACAATTAACAAACCAATACCGATTGTCAAAAGTCCACGTACTAGACCAACATCCATAGGGAATCTCCAGAATACTTCACTTGCCATCGGCAGAAGTGGAAAGACGGCTGAAACAACGCCCATAATTACTATTATGATACCAAGCGCAACTGTTACACCTTGGTATATTTTTTGATTGATTGCGGGATCATTACTATCGATTAGCCGCAAAAGATGAATTACACAATAAATTAGTACAATAGCAAATACCGCGGTGATAATGGCAGACAAAGGTGAAATAAAAAACAGGAATCCAAACATAGATTCGAAGAAACCCAATGTCGAACCACTCGGGGAAGTGCCACCTGAGTTTGTGGTCCACGAAAGCAGGAGAATCGGAACAAATGTAAGAGCCCCTGAAAGCCCTACACTTAAAGTGAACCAGAGTCTATTCTTCCATCCCTTGATGTATACAAATATGATTGGAAATATTACAATCGGGTAGATTTTGGTTGCTATAGAAAGACCCAGAAATATACCGCTAATAATATTTTTTTGATTAAGCAAGGCCCACAGAGAAATTAGTAGTAGAAAACTAACAAGTGGTTCGAAATGGCCATTCCAACCTGATTCTATAACAGATATTGGAAGAAATGCGTATGCCATCGCCGCCGTAGAAGCCCATTTTGGTCCAACTTCTTGATGGACTAGCTTCCAAATTGACACGAGTACAGCAATGTCCATCGCAATGGCAAAAAGCCTGAAACCTATGGCCCCCTGGAAAATAGAAGTGATGATGTATATGAAATATGCAAACACTGGTGGGTACGGAAAATAAAATCCAGTGTACGGTATCACTCCCATATGCATGAACGTTCCAAAATCTGCATACCATAAGGCATCGAGGGAAATGTATTGAGTCATTCCAATGAATATCAAGCGGATAATAATTGTAAGGACTCCTAAGCCAACCAGATTCATCTTATTTCGAATTAGGGGTTTTTCAGTGATACGTTCTCTTCTAATGAGCATGGCTATCAAGAAGATATAGAATGCTATCCAAATGTATACTATAATGAAGAACGGGTACATTTGAGTTCCAAAGATGCTCAAAATGAATGCAATGAATATATTCACAGTTGCTAATAGCATTATCACGATGTTTACATGATTTGATAGAACTTTGGATATCCTAGTGATATCAATTCCTGCCATTAGCTTGCCTCCGTAGGCCATCATGTTTCGGTTTTCGTGCGAATAATAAGCTGAATACTAGTGCTAAGAATTGCATGATAGTCTGGGATCCAAGCTTGCTACTTCCATGAACCCGGTCCTGAAACACTATCGGTACATCTGTTACTTTAAGATTAGGATTTCTTACTAATAGTTCTAGTAGAAACTTGAATCCATGACTTTGGAATCCTGTTTCTAACAACTGAGCTGATTTACATCCCATTAGACCGCTCATAGGATCTGTTGTGTTAACACGGAACAACATGGCCACAAGACGAGTAGCAATCAAACTCATCGCAATTCTATCGCCACTCCAACCAATGATTGCTCCACCCTCTGTGTGACGTGATCCAACTACCACATCATAGCCTGCATCGAGTTTATCAAAAATCATTGGAAGATACCGTGGATGGTGTGAAAAATCCGCATCCATTACAACAATTGGTCCTGAAGATACATGTGATACTCCCTCTCGAACTGCGCCTCCCAACCCCTTTTCATGGATTCGAACAATCATCGCAAGATTTGCATATTCATCCGTTAATTTCTCTACTATACTATGGGTATTATCGCTGCTGTTATCGTCCACGATGATTACGTTGACTTCCTCTGAACCTAGATGTTGGAATATTGAATGGATTAGTGGCTCTATATTTTCCTCCTCATTGAGAGTTGGGATTATCACATTCCGCATTATCCATCCATCCTCTATTGTGGTTCATTAACAACCAGTGTTCTTTTCTCAATTATAATTAATCTATTCTCTTAATTCCACTTTTACCTACACAGCGATATTCAAATCCCTTGTCCTCTAGAGTTTTCATATCAAAAACATTCCTGCCATCTACAATAATCGGAGTTCTCATCACTTTCTTAATATCATCAAGATTCAATGAGAAGTACTCTGAATGCTTGGTCACAAGTACGAGACAGTCGGAGTCTTTGGCTGCAGTCATGACATCCGTTTCAACCTCTTGCGTACCAAACTCCCAATTCTTGACATAGGGGTCATGCAATCGTACAGTAGCACCTCTACTCTGAAGGGCTGCTGCTAGAACTGCTGCAGGCGTGTTTCTTGTATCATCCGAATCTTCAAGAT
>JAUWOU010000128.1 GCA_030612005.1 Candidatus Thorarchaeota archaeon
AAGATTGTGCAACTTACAATGAACGGTCTAGAACTCCACCACAAGCATAAAAAGCCAGACTAGCCTGAGAACACATAGATTTGGAGGCCACACCATGTCTGGTAAGGTATGGAAATACATCACTGAAAAATTAGCATCCGATGGTGCCTGTCACTTCTCGCTGCTTGACCCTGACCCTCTCGGTACTAGTATTGAGAATGTAGTCAAGCAGGCAAAGTTAGTTGAGAAGGCTGGGAGCGATGCCGTAATGATTGGGGGTAGTACGATCTTTGGCGTTATTGATGATGCTGTGGCACAGATTGGAGAAGCTATCGATATTCCAACCATCCTATTTCCGGGGAACATCACTGGGGTTTCGGAACATGCAGATGCGGTCTTCTTCATGTCATTGTTAAACAGCACAAATCCGTACTGGATAATTGGAGCACAAGCACTTGCTGCGCCCAAGATAAAACTGACGGGAATAGAAGCAATTCCAATGGCATATTTGATGGTAGCACCAGGAAAAACTGCAGCTTGGGTTGGAGATGCCAAACCATTCCTGCGTGACAAGCCCAAGATCCCTGCAATGTATGCCATTGCAGCAGAATTGTTTGGTATGAAGCTTGTATATCTTGAGGCTGGAAGTGGTGCAGAAGGTGGAGGAGTGCCTCCAGAGATGATCAGCACAGTTTCACAGTACATTGAGATTCCAGTAATTACCGGCGGTGGTTTTAATGACAAAGAGTCTGTTGTTACTGCTGTAAATGCAGGAGCCTCAATAGTAGTACAGGGTACGTACATTGAGAAACACGTTCAAAATGATAAAGGTGCAGGACTTTCGAAGATAGTCAAGGGACTCAAAGAAGCTGGCGCCAAGAGAGTTTAAATACCTGCCACCCCTTTTTGCCAACAACTCATTGGGAGGAATGCTATCCGTTGTCTTCGAAGACCGAAATGTTGAAAGAACTACTTTTAGACTTGAGCAGAGCCTCCCAAGGTAATGTGGAAGCTAGTGCAATCATTTCCAAATCACAGGGACTAACAATCCATTCCCATTATCCAGAGGGAATTGATGAAAAGAGAATCCCAGATGAGGATGTTATTGCTGGAAGGTCCACTCAAATCCAAGAAGCCACTCGAAAAGTGTTCAAACAGCTCAAGCGTGGCGCCTTGATCAGGATGCTTATTGAGGGTGAGAGGGGATACATTATCATATGTGATGCAGGAGAAGATGCAATTCTAGTTGTGCTCACAAACAAGCGAGCCAATATTGGATACATGTTCTTCTCAATGTCAAGGACTGCACGACGAATTGATCAAGTTCTTTCCTAGTATTAGTCCCATCGTCACTCTTATTTGTCCACTAAATCAGAAGCAATTAGACCGGTGAACATTGTGTCAGAAGAGAAACCCAAAGATAATGGAACTGATGAAGAAACCGAGGATGAATGGGAAAAGTGGCGTCGTGCGGGAGTTGTAGCCAAAGAGGCCCTTGCACTAGCTCGTCCAATGATTGAACCCGGAACAAAATTACTTGATATTATCAATACTGTTGAAAACCATATTCGAGAAAATTCCTCTGGTACATCATTTCCTTGCAATGTTTCACTAAACAATATCGCAGCTCATTACACATCTCCTCTTAATGACGAAACTGTAATAGAAGAAGGAGACCTCGTAACTGTTGATTGTGGATCTCATGTGGATGGCTGCATTGCCGACACAGCCTTCACAGTTGCGTTAAATCCAGATCATCAGGATTTAGTCAAAGCTGCACAAACTGCAACGAAAGTAGCAATCAGAATGATGAGACCTGGTGCAAAATTGAATACAATTGGCGCACTCATTGAAGATACGATAACAAGTGCAGGATTTCAACCCATCAAACAGCTCACTGGACACCAATTGAAGGAGTATGAACTGCATGCAGAAAAGCAAGTGCCATGCGTGAGTGGAAAATCTGAGGTACTTGTTGAAGAGGGTGAAGTCTATGCAATTGAAACCTTTGCAAGTACAGGATCTGGAAATATCTCAGACCTGCCAAATCCAACAATTTACCAACTTTTACCCATAAGGGTACCAGTACGATTCAAGGGCTCAAAGCAGTTCTTGGGAATTGCTAGGAAAGAATACAAGGAGTTCCCCTTTGCAGAGCGATGGTTAGCTGAACGAATGAAACATGCTACCCTCAAAATGGCAATCAAGGAACTCAAGAAGAACGGCGCTCTCTTTGGACATAATATCTTGACTGAAGAAAAAGGTGAATTTGTTTCACAACACGAACATACAATTATCGTCACAGAGAAAGGTCACGAGCAAACAACATAGAACGAAAGAAATCGTACTTAGCATAGTGTCGAACCAAACTTCGTCTGACACAGAAGTATTAAAAGAGAATTTACCAATCTGCTATTTTGTGGGTTGCTAACGGGTGCCGTAAACTTGGACAATGCGGGATAGGTGCTTAAATATCCGGGTAAGAAATAGTGCTTTGAGGTTGACTTCATACGAATATTGACCTCATGGAGTAAAGCCCAGTGCTGTTACCTGGGTGGATAGCACTCTAGTGTCCAAATCTGTCCAACTAAAAATGAACGGTTCCCGGGAGACTGTCATTGGTACAATGACTTAGCAATGAATGCTGGCAGTCGTGCCCGGCGCCAACAAATGGAGGAGAGAGGTTGGATTACACGCGAAGTACTGAAAAGAAGAAGAATACAGGAATCGATTCTTCATCGAAACCATTGAAGTGTCCTGAATGTCAATCTGCTTCTGTTGTGGATGATATCACTCGAGGGGAGAGTGTGTGTGGTGGGTGTGGTCTTGTTCTTTCAGATCATCGTATTGATACAGGTGCAGAATGGCGAGCTTTCAGTGCAGAAGAGAGCGATGCACGAAGCAGGGTAGGAGCTCCTGTACGTTACACCATTCACGATAAAGGATTATCAACCGTCATAGATTGGAGAGATAGAGACATATCGGGAAGGAAACTCAGTCCCAATCGAAGGTCTGAAATATACCGGCTGCGTCGATGGCAGATAAGGTCGCGCGTTCATTCAAGTATGGATCGGAACTTGGCTCAAGCTATGAGTGAGCTTGAACGCCTTTCATCACAACTTGGAATCCCAGGTCCTACAAGAGAACTAGCAGCCCTATTGTATAGGAAAGCCATAGTCAGAAAATTGGTACGTGGGCGTTCTATTGAAGCAATGGTAGCAGCCACACTTTATGCAGCCTGTAGAATTAGACAGAAACCCAGGCCGTTAGATGAAGTAGCTGACTCATCGCGAGTTGATAGAAAGAAATTAGGTCAATGTTATCGACTTCTTCTTCGTAGTCTATCAATCAAGATACCATTATCCAGTCCAATAGACTACATCTCACGCTTTGCTTCGGAACTTACTTTGTCTAGTCCCGTACAGCTAAGAACTGTGGAAATTCTTCGTCAGAGCAAAACAATGGGTCTTACAATAGGAAGAGACCCTCTAGGGCTTGCTGCAGCAGCAATTTACATTGCGTCAATCATGCTTGATGAACGGAGAACTCAGCGAGAGATTGCAGAAGTTGCTAGGGTTACCGAGGTCACTGTTCGGAATAGGTACAAGGAAATAGTCAAAAAATTGGGAATTGACTCCATGAACTTAGGATAACATAGTCGCTCGCTGTAGATCCTTGTCGTGTATGGCACAGATTTTTAGCGACTAGAATTCACTATAGTATTCTCGCATCTCAATCCTAGTTCCCACTAGTTTTGTCAAAATAAACAGCAGGTATCCCCATGAGAGGATAGAGAAAGACTAACGTCTTCCTCTTCCTTTCCTTTGGAAAGTCCAATCGATCTGGACCATCTATTCTGGGAATCCAAGTTTTGCAAGAACTCCTCCAATGATACCTCTATGGTCTCCTTGGAGCTCGACATGGCCGCGTTTCGCAGCACCACCGCAAGCTAGCTTACCTTTCAGCTTGGTAGCTAAATCATTAATATCGATGTTCTTATCAAAACCTTCGACAACGGTAGTCAAACGACCCCATTTTCTTCGTTCTACAGTCACATTAATTCTTGCCTCTTCCTGTGCGATGGTCTCACACACGCATAGGTCTTGAGGCAAACCGCAATTGGCGCAGATTCCGCCTTCGTCATCACTCACGCAGTCATTTACTCCTTAGATTTGGTTGTAGCATTGTGCTAAGAGAGATGTGCCCTCAGTGCCTTAAAAGTTATAGGACGGGGCCGAAGGCAAGAGTAAATAGTAGAATGATTCCATTATATTTTGGTCATGACAGATAGAGTACTTGTAGTCGATGCCCTTAGTGCAGGGTCAGGTCAACGTCGTAGTTCACGGGATTCTATAGGATGTGGACCAAGAACTGTTGCAGGCGTGTTTGAAAAACACGATATCCATTGTAGAATTCATAGAATTGAAGAGCTACTCGAAAAAAGGAGTCTACTCAAAAAGTTTGACCATGTCGCTATTAGTGCTATGACTATGGACCTTCCTGCTGTTACTAAATTCGTGAAATTATGGCGTGGCTCGCGCACTCAGGGGAGGATCATCATCGGAGGTCCAATCTCTGCGAATCCACTTGATCTGAAAGAATTGAATCCTGATGTCATTGTGATTGGAGAAGGAGAAGCCACCCTTGAAGAACTTGTCACAGAGAAGTTCTTTGAGAAATATGTGGAGTTATCAGAAATAAGAGGGGTAGCATATCCTGTTGCAGGACAGATTATTGTGACTAAACCTCGAGACCTCATTCATTCAAAGATTCTCTCTGAGAGTTACAGAGCATCAACAACGAGAATTATCGATTACAATGCCTACCAAGCAAGCAAGGTGTATGTTGAAGTGACTCGCGGTTGCTCAAATTATAGAAGAACTAACCTTCGCCTTGATGATGGTCGGCAATGCTCTGATTGTAGTAACTGTGATTCGGATGATTCCAAGGTAAGAATGGATTGTCCAGAGGATATACCACCAGGATGCGGATTTTGTAGTGTGCCAGGAACATGGGGACCTCCTCGTAGTCGAACAATAGAGGTTATTGTGGAAGAGGTTCGTGAATTGCTTGACTTGGGAGTCCATCGAATTGTACTCGAATCCCCAGGATTTCTAGACTTTATGCGAGGTCGTGAACCCCTAACTAACCCATGCCATCCTCCTGCAAACTTAGAGGCAATTAGAAACCTATTGAACAGACTCAATGCACTACCTCAGGTTGCTAACAAAACAGCTCATATTGCTATAGAGAATATGAAAGCTTGCCTATTTTCAGAGGATGTAGCTAAGACTCTAGTTGATTCAATGATGTCAAGTTCTCCCAATATTGGACTTGAAACAGGTTCCGAAAAACAACTTCGAAATATTGGAAAGTGTGGTTCTCCCGAAGATGTAGTTGAAGCAGTACGAATAGCATCTCAATATGGGATGAATCCATTTGTCTATTTCATCTATGGATTGCCAGGAGAGGACGAGGAAACTGTCAGAGAATCGATTGAAATCATGAGAGAGGTTAGTAAAGCAGGAGCGGAACGAATAATCATGTATGGCTTTCGCCCCTTGCCTGGATCTGCTTTCGCGAACTATCCTGAATCATCAACGAAAGATGAACTTGGGATGCAACTTCGAAAGGAGGCAGACAGAATTAATCGTGAGAAGAAAGATAGCTACCTTGGAAAAATCATACGAGGTATTGCATCTGAACCTTCGTGGGCACGCCATGGTTATACAATGGTGAGCCCATTGGAAGAGGGACCATTAATGACTGTGCCTGGAGGTTACTCCCCAGGGACGTTGTTGAATGTATTGATTTCTGAGGTCCTTAGTAGTGGATTAGTTGCTGGGGAAGTTGTTCAGGATGAAAAATCTAACCGTTGATTGAAAGTTGGACGAACTTGGACATTGAGTCTAAGCAGTCCGCCCACCAACAACAGTGGGTTGTGTTGTAATATGCATAATGTTCCGTGCAGCATTCACATCTACGTGAAAGTGTTCATCACTGAATTAAAAACACGTAAAACCTGACTATTTCAGTTCTTTCTACAAACGAACTTGACTTCTCCCCATCTCCCCATCTCAAATCCAACCATCTCGACCTCATTGGGTGGGTATATCCTGATTCCAAGGAGTGGAAGCAGAACCTCCTGTACTGGATTTACACTTTCACCGGCCTTTACTAGCCGATCCAACTCCTGCGTCAGGGGTACAGGGAGATTGTATGTTCCGGAAGCAAATAGCTCCTCTCGGGTCATCTCTCGCTGTCGTATCATGTCCAGAGGATTCCTCTTTTTCCTCTCAAAGAGAAAGCCATTGAAGGGTTCCACATCCTCCACTATCTCCTCCTTGTCCGACACCCAGAAGACATGAACATGATTTTTCTCCGTTGCTATCGATCCGACATAGTGTTGACCACTCTCACGTCTATAGTAATCTTTGCGATAGAACTTCTCACCCTCCTTCAGGTATACCATCTGATATGCATACCTGACTGCTAATAGCAGGCTCTCGCGAATCATACATGACTCACTCAGATATGTTCTATAAATCCTCGCCAAGAATACGAGGCGAACAACATTTCCACTGAAGTTTAATATCCCAATGATAGCACAATCACTACAATCTATTGAGGGTATTGAATGAGTCCTGATGATCATGATTTGACCAAAATTAAAGAAGAGATTGAATCACTTGATGTTGATAGTATCCTCAAACATGTCTTGGAAATTGGAAACAAGGGAGATGAAAAAGCATGGTCACAGATTCTATTACTGCTTTTACAACGTAGACCTGAGGTTTTTGACAATACGGAGTTTCTGGATTCCATTCTTAAACTGCTTGAAGAATGGTTTTCTCATGTTGGAATTCTTGACGTATTCTCAGAGGACTTGCTTGAAGAAATTCTAATGTCGCTCCTAGACAGTGAGAATGAAAATATGAAGCAACTTCTTGACACTATTCTTCGATTGGGTGGGTCTGGATCGCTCTATTGGGTCGGGGATGATGTCAAAGAACGACTTGCCTCGAATCTTACGTTTCAGGAAGCTATTGCTAGTAATTTTAGAAGTGACTTTTGGTTAGATTTTGGAGCAATCATTGAATTATCTAGATACAATGACTTTACGCAATCTCCGCCTGTGATGTCTTCTGTTGAAAAACAACGAAAGAACATCCTGAAAGAAATACAAGATGGATTTTCCTTTTCAATGGAAGCGGGATTTTACTACCCTTGGGATATTTTCCAGCTCTCTCGATTCCCATGCCTGAAAGAAGATATCATCAAAACCATGGACAAAATGAAACCCTACATCGCAAACTGTTGTTACAGAGAAGGAATGGAACATTATGATCATAGAGGAACTGCAGATCCACTAACTCCTGGGGATTTCATTGAGAAGATTGTAGACATACCCTACTTTCTTCAGGACCCTGATATTCAACTTGGTATAGCACGTGAAATTCGAACTGATCCAGTACAAAGTTGGTCGGTGATATTGGAATCAGAGGACTTCATGAGATCTAATACCCTCATTCTTGCAGCTCTGCGGGCTCCAATCAGCGAGGATTCGATAGAATCACTAGTCCGACAGATAAGAGAGAGCAAGGTTCCATTGCTTATGATTCAAGAAGTGTTAGCGAACGAGCAATTCAGAAAAAGAGCTGTTGTGATGAAGGAGATTGGTAAGAGAATTCTTGAGATTATTTCGATGATTGAAACAGCTGAACCCTACCCAGATGAAGATGATTGGAGATTTGGTCTGGTTTCACTCATTCTGCATATGGTCGAAGACGAGAATCTAATGGGATATCCTGAGATCAGAAGAGCAATAGAGAAACGTCTTTCCGATTTTCAACAGAGCACAGGTTACTACTTGTTCCAAGATGAACTCTACGAACGTGTTGTCACGAAATTGGCAGAATCGGAACAAGTTGCGAATAAGAATGATGCCAAGGATCTTGATAAAACAAAACAGGAATCCTAAGTGTGTCCTAAGAAAGTCTTCATATTGCTCATGGGCGGTGGCTCATAGACACTGATGTCCTTCGTAAGAGTGACTGATGTGTTGAGCTGTGGACTTGTTGAGGGTATTGTTGTCCAGGGGACCTAAGCAAAGCTTCATATTGACAAATCTTGAGCAATCAAAGTGGCGACGCACCATGGTATATACATGTCATAGCTGTCATAGGGAAGTAACCCCAGAGGGTCTTAAAACACTCCCCGGAGTAAAATGTCCTTTTTGTGGTTCGAGAATCCTTTACAAAATCCGCCCTCCCGTCGTAAAACGCGTAAAGGGTGCGTGATTGTTTTTCTAGGTTCATGGTCTCAAAGAAAGCATTATCGCAGCAACCATTGAACCTAGGAATACTATTACAAAAATGAGTGAGATTAATTTTCGTTTTGTGGAATGTTTCACATTTATTCCTCCAATTCACCAGTAAGTATCGTACCCAGTCTTGTTAACGCATCTATCCCTCTTATCTCTCCATCGAAGAGCGGGACTTCAATCAAATCCATATCAGAATAGAGTTCTCCAATATCTTTGAGATTATTCTGTTGCATCTCATAACGTTTAGAGCAGAATTGGCACGAAGGGTTCGGAGGAACCAGTTGATTCACAACAAGGTGATTTGCAGGAATTTTCCACTTATCCAAACTGGTCAATAGTCGTTGTGTTTCGAATACTGCCATAGCTTCTGGTATCATGACAACTACAAACTGAGTCATTTCAGGGTCGGAGAGGTGAGCACTGGCAGCTCGTATCTTATCCTTTGTCTGCTGTAGCATCTCCCATGAGTTATCTTCTTCTTGAGAACCACCACCCATCATACTTCTCAGGCCACCCATCATTGAACTAAGCCTCTGACGAAGAGTAAGCATTTTTCCAAGCCAGGTGTCAAGCAAATCGGGTAATTCCAAGAGCTTCAATGTATGTCCCGTTGGTGCAGTATCGAAAATGACACGGTCATATGATGTATCTTCAATAAACTCCAATATCTTTCCAAAGGCCATTGCTTCATCAGAGCCAGGAGGAGTCATACCTGTCATATCACCCATAAGTGAGGAAGCCATCTCTGCTTCTGGACCCATAGAGCCCTGTCCAAGAACCTGTTGAAACTCTTGCATACCCTTCTCAGTGTTAATCTCCATTCCCCAGAGATTCTTGAAACCGTCAATGGGTATGACTTCGCCCCCTGAGAGGTCTTGATCAAAGCTATCACTTAGACTGTGAGCTGGATCAGTGGATAATACAAGTGTTCGAAAACCTCGATTAGCAGAGAGCACAGCCATGGCTCCTGCACAGCTTGTCTTACCAACACCACCTTTCCCTCCTGAAAGGATGAACTTGACTGAATCATTGTAAACTACGTCTGCGAGAGTCATCAATCGGCCTCATGATGGTCGAGAATGTATAGCACCTAATAATCCTTCCATAGGTTAAAGAGGTCATCCCATCACTAAAGGTGAGAGTGTGTGACTTGTTTGGACACTCAGCAAAAGTTATTGTGTGTCCATAGTAGTAATTGGAAGTAGAGGATGAGAAAAAAGAATGTCGTTTCCACAGGTCAGAACCACAGCAATGGAGTTTCCATCAACAATCTTAGGATTCCTAGGAATAGATGTTCCAGAAGGTCTGCTCCCACCAAATCAAGAACTCATTCAGAAATTTAATGCAAGAGCTGTGGTCATGATTGTGATTGACAATTTTGGACTCTTTGAGGCAGTTGTTTACAAACCAGAAGCATTGATC
>JAUWOU010000038.1 GCA_030612005.1 Candidatus Thorarchaeota archaeon
TATCAATGCTGATCTAAATGGTAGTGCCAACATTGCTGCACGCTTACTTACGCTCACAAAGTCACTGCACTCTGTGAGAGGACTAGGTTTGTGGACTAGGTCAGTTGTTCGAGGAACAACTAATCGACGTGCGCGGCTGAAAGCCCGAAAGAAGAAGCCTTCTTCCAAAGGGAAGTCCTTACTCTCCAAGCAGGAACCAGCATCAGGTTCCGGGGAGTCCGCGGCTGTTCACTTTGTCCAATCGGACCTTGTCAGTTTCAGTGATGGAGCTGGTGAGAGTGATAATGACCCTGCCGTGGTAAAAACTGTGGAAACTCTCTCTGTTGCCGGAAGTGATGCTCCAGTAGTCAAACAGGAGAAGGAAGCCCGGACCTCAGGAGGGATCCCATCCCGATGAATGTCGACAAAGCTCCTGCTAAATTTAGCATTTTCTCGAAAATGCTGGATGGTGGCGACACTGGCAGGAGAAGGGTGGAACATAGAAATATCTTACAGTTGAGGTTCACTCACCATAAAATGTAAGATGTAGGTTATCATCCCTTGATGACACCAATGGGTCTCAATCTGACAGCCTTGGTAGCGATTCCAAGGGCATCTGAAACTTTGACCACCTCGTCCACATCCTTGTAGGCTCCCGGTGCTTCTTCAGCTATCACAATACCTTTCGTGGCTCTGACGATTATTCCTTCACTTGCAAGTTTGTCTTGAATCTCCTTACCAAAGAACTGCTTCTTTGCTCGTGATCGGCTCATGAATCTTCCCGCACCATGAGCGGTAGAGCCGAATGACAGATCCATACCTCGTTCGTTACCCATGAGGATGTATGATGCAGTTCCCATTGTTCCGGGAATGAGCACAGGCTGCCCCACATTTCGATATTTACTGGGTATATCCGGATGTCCTGGTGGAAATGCACGAGTTGCACCTTTCCTGTGGACCACAACTTTCCTTCTCTTGCCTTCGATTGTGTGTTCTTCCACTTTCCCAATATTGTGAGCAACATCATAAATCAGACCCATATCAAGGTCTTCAGGAGATTGACCCATGACCTTAGAGAATACCTGTCTGGTCCAATGCATCATGACCTGTCTATTTGCAAAGGCATAGTTAGCAGCAGCACTCATAGCTCCTAGGTACGCTTGTCCCTCAGGTGATGTTGTTGGAGCACAGCAAAGTTCACGGTCGGGAACTTGTATGTCGTATTTACGCATTGCTTGAGTCATTTTTCTAATATATTCAGAACACACTTGATGTCCGAGACCCCTAGAGCCGCTATGAATCATGACCATCACCTGTCCTTTTCGCGTGATGCCCATAATCTTGGCAGCTTCTTCGTCGTAAATATCGTCAACAAGCTGGATCTCTATGAAGTGATTTCCAGAACCAAGTGTGCCACTTTGCTTGAGGCCTCTTTCCTTTGCAGATCCTGGGACTTGTGAAGGGTCTGCGATATCTATTCTACCATTAGCCTCTTGATGGTCGAGGTCCTCTTCCCATCCATAACCTTCCTCAACTGCCCATTTTGCACCATCACGAAGAACCTCGTCTACACCACTATGGCTGCGTAAATGAATTTTCCCTTGTTTTCCAACTCCTGTAGGGATATCTGTAAAGAGTTGATCGATGAGGTGCCTTACTTTAGGTCGAACATCTTTCTCATCAAGATTTGTCCTAAGTATTCTTACACCGCAATTGATGTCATAACCGACACCACCTGGAGATATCACACCATTTTCATAATCTGTGGCTGCGACCCCTCCAATTGGAAATCCATATCCTTGGTGTCCGTCGGGGAGTACAATACTATGTTTATAGATACCTGGAAGACATGCAGCATTGGTTGCTTGTTTGAAAGTTGCATCCTGTTTCATCTTCTGAACCAAAGCTTCAGAAGCATAGATTTTGACAGGCACTTTCATACACTGCTGAGTTTCCTGAGGTATCTCATACACATTGTCAGAAACCTTCTTGATATCCATCTAGTCCACACTCACCATCTTATTGGCAATGCTTTGGTGGATTCGCTATAAGGCTTGCGAACTGTCCACCATGCTGCTTATTAAGATGGCCAACTCAAACTAGGTCTGGGACTGCTGTGTCCCATACAAAATCCAAGGAGGACAATCACCAAGTGACTGAGATACGACTCACTGCAATGGTAACAACTCATGGCTGAAGCTGTAAGGTCAAACAAAGTGATCTCACAAGACTTCTCAAAGCTGCTAATCTTCTCTCTCAGGATACAGCTCATGATAGAGACATTGGTGATGATGCTGTGGTCCGCATTGTCAATGATGATGTAGCAGTAGTGGAGAATGTTGATATATTCACGCCTATCCATGATGATCCCCATACCCAAGGAGAGATTGTCGCCTGTAATGCCACAAATGATGTGTTCTCAATGGGGGCGACAGATATCGTATCTCTACAGGCTTTTCTTGCCTATCCTAAAGAATTGCCTGAAGAAATTGTGGTCGGAGTTCTCAAAGGAATGAGCGACTTCATGAATGGTCTTGGTTCCAAACTTACTGGTGGCCAGACTATCCACAACCCCTGTCCCGTATTTGGTGGCATTGCTCTTGGTGTGACTCATCCTCGAAACATTGTGTATTCGAGTGGTGCAAAACCTGGTGATGTGGCAGTTCTCACAAAACCTCTGGGTATCCAACCTGCAATGAGGTCCTATAGGGATCTTCAGGATGATAAGCGAAACACACTGCTGGCTAAGTTTGATGAACCCTCTCTGCATAAAATGCAGGATGTGGCAGTTCGCATAATGACCCAAAGTAACCTTGAAGTTGCACAATCAATGAATGAGGTTGGTGTCAATGCTGCGACTGATATAACTGGATTCGGTCTTCTTGGTCATGCGAGCAATGTGAGTTCACTAAGTGGTGTTGATGTGGTAATTAATAGATTACCAGTAATCAAAGGCGCTCTCAAACTTGCAGAGTTCTTTGGTCATAAGCTTGCTTCTGGCTTTGGTGCAGAAACAGCTGGGGGTATACTTGTCTTCATGGAATCAACCAAGGTTGAATTATTCAAGAAACTACTGGCAGATAAGGGTCTGCCTTGTTGGACTGTCGGCAAAGCTATGAGTTCTGAAGGATCACCTAGTGCCTCATTGGTACAGGATGTTCAGTTTATCGAGACCGAGTTCCCGTGAAAATACCTAAAACCATCTGGATAGGTATTAGAGGACTGCTGCTGCGAGCGGCCGGTCTCCTCTTCTAGTTCGTTTTTTGTCAACAATTACTCCGGGATATCAATACGCGCCAATAAATTGCGCATTACTAATAGTTGAGGATTTATCACGACAAACCATTTAACACCCATACGATAACTGGGAATGCAACCTAAGCTATGGATACTGGTGTTGAGGAATGAAGATTATCGTAACAGGCCCATATGAAGCCGGAAAAAGTTTGATGATTCATCACATTACAAACGGATCTTGCATCAACATAGAACGTCGAGGTACCACAATAGCGATGGATCATGGTCTTGCGAATGTTGATGGAATGAATGTCTTCATGTTTGGTACTCCTGGCTTGCTGAGATTTCGGACAATGCGGAAAATACTCAGTTCAGGTGCAGACGGTATTATTTTCGTAGTCGATTCAGTAAATCCTGAATCTGATAAACGTGCTAAACTCTTCTTCCGTGAAATAGCCTTCTTCTTACCTGGAGTTCCATGCGTTGTTGCTGCGAATAAACAAGATGTGACCGAATCTCGTCCTGTTGATACACTGAGAAAGAATTTACGTTTCTTAGCTGGATTACCAGTATTCCCAGTATCTGCTAAGACTGGTGAGAATGTAGATAGTATGCTTAGAACCCTGCTTTATCTAGTTATGATGCAGTGGAGTTCTGTTTTTGGAAAGTTTGCTGAATACGATGGTGCAAAAGATGGTCTTAGTAGATTGATGAAGGATCTAAATCTTGAACGTGAACAGGCTGTGGGATATCTACGCCGATTCGAGTTGAGAAAACTCCTTGAAGTTCAAGTGGGTGATGAGCAGTTTATTATCAAGGATGCTGTTCGGTCTATCTTGAAAGATCCTGTGACCATTATGCGTCGATGATGATGTTTCTTTAGAAAGAATCAAAAGCGAAATGAACTGCAACGTCATATATTGTCTAGGTGAGCCAAATGACAGAAGAACCGGAAACTGTAATAGATGACATGGATCCTGCTGATCTACTTGAACGAGCAGCAGCCGCGTTTAAAGCTGGAGAGAAAGAGGATGCTGCAAAGATGTATAATACAGTTGGCAATATCTACATGTCAGTTGCCGAGTTTGAGGAAGCTCACAAGTGCTTCCAAGAGTCTAAGAAGATATACACAGCCCTTAAGGATGAAACAGGTACAAGCGATACCTTGTACAATTTAGGTGTTGCAGGCATTAATCTTGAACAGTGGAATGAAGCAGTAACCGCCCTCGAGTCCGCTATGAAACTCTTTGACAAAACAGGCAATAAGAGTGGTTCCGCAGATGCGGTCTATGGTCTCGCTTTAGCAAACTTAGGACAGGGAAGTTTTGATGATGCGATGAGTTATTTCAAGAAAGCTCAGAGATCGTACAAAACTCTTGACAACACTCAAGGAATGGCTAGTGTAGTTATGGATATGGGTGCAGCTCATGTTGACAAAGAAGATTGGGTTGCAGCGAAAGCTTCTATTAAGAAAGCCTTGAAGATCTACGAAGAGATGAGTGATAAGGCTGGTATGGCCGATGCTCAATCTCTTCTCGGTGACATCTCAGAAACAAATGGTGATGAGAAAAGAGCAGCTGAGATGTTTGTGGATGCCTCTAAGAATTATTTTGAAGCTGGAATCTTTGATATTTCAAGAGAAGTTCTTGATAGGGCAGAACAGAAGATGTGGGATATCCCTAAAGCCACCCGACGAAGACTTAGGCGTGTCATTGATGACCTGAGAGATAATCTTCCAGAAGAGGATGAATCTCTTGCGGATGATGATAATTTACTGGATATTGGTGATTAACTTCTAAGAGGTTATTTTCCCTCCCAAATTCAGGTTCTAACATTTCAACGCGATAACTCTATTTACTAAATTTGCCCCCTTGGAGTGTCTTCCAATGGAGTGAACTTCAGTTGAGTTACAGGAACGGAAAGATTCTCACACCAATATTCCTAATCATTTTGATATGTTCTGCAATAATCCCATTAACTACCACTTCAGGCATATCAAATGTATATCAAGCCACACCAAGTGCAAGTTCTTCTCAGATTCCTCTTAGAAGACTCACTATTGTTGCTCCTGATTCGAATTCTTACATTGATGATTTTGCGTATATGTCGGCGATCCCTGCATCCGTTTTCAATCACAATGATACTCAATATATTTCACCGCTCATCTATACCTCTGGATCTGAGAGTGAAGCGTGGTTACTGGAAGATTGGGTGGAGTATACAGATATTGATGGGGGACTCACCCAGGTAATGGCGATAGGGGACTATTCAGAGTCCCTGTTGATTAATCTACAGTACGATCTTGGAGCCAAAATCTATCCGCGAATATCAGGAACCAGCTCTGCGGATATTGCTGCAACAATAGCAGTTTCAGATTGGCGAACGAGTGATACTGCAGTCATTGCTTTATCAAAGGATAGTTTTGACACTGGTTTACCAACAACAGGAAGTGCCACACATACCTTTCAGGGTCAAGTATCAGAGCTTTCAGAATTTAGCGGCAGCGTAATTGATAATCTTGAGCCTTCTAGTATAACCTTCACACCTCCAACATGGGCTGGTTGGATCGAGGGCAAGTTCAATTGGACTGGTACTGAGATACTGACTCATGAACTGATTGACCCTGCAGGAATAATTGTAGATTACTCTGTGTACAATCAGGTCTATTTCTCAAGACATATATCATACGTGGCGTTTCCAGTCCCTCTTAATTTCTGGGTACCTATCACGAGTGATGGTGAATGGACAATGAACATCACAAGGAATTCTGCAGGCACTACCAATATGGAATGCGAGGTCGTTTATCATCCTGGTTTCACACAGACTGTAGCAGTTCCTTCAGGAGCTGATTGGCTAAATGTTTCTCTGACTTGGGATAATGCCGCTACAGATCTCAATCTAGCTTTCATTGATCCTACTGGTCGCCTTGCAATGTGGGCTCCTGCAGGAAGTATTCTTGCTAATCCCGGACAAGAAACTATTGACCTTCCTTATCCTATGGAAGGTGACTGGACAATTGTAACTGCATGGTCTGATGCCACCGAAGAGCAGAACAATATCGAAGTATCTTGGGCAATCTCAGAACTTCCCTCTGACCTCCAAGCATACTTGGAATCTGCAGCTAATGGCGCAGTTCTTGCTTCTTTACTGAATGTTCCATTGCTATATGTTGACGAGAATCAAGTGCCTTTGAAAACTGAATGGGCGTTGAGCAGACTTGGAGTAAATACTGCAATCCTTGTTGATCCACTCAATATCCACAGTTCTTCACTCATCACTGATTTGTCAGCTCTCACTTCATCTATTACCAATCTTGACAGTTACACATCAGTGTCAAGTAATATCATCACACAATCTGAGAATCCAGATATTGTAATTACGGTACCTACGGGTGATAACAATGAATTCTTTGGACCCGCTGCTTATTCCGCAGCAGTTCACGGAAGTCCAATCTTTTCATTGTGTGGAACTGATAATCAGCTAACTACTAGAGCGCAAGAAACATGGGCTCCATATTTGATAGGTCCGGATATCAACAATGTCTATGTGGTCAACAAATACGAGAATCGGGCGGAAAATGGATGGTATGATGAGCGTATTCCAAACAAATTCTCTATGATGAAGTCTGTTGATGATTTTGAAAGCTTCTTGACCCTCCGTGGGGCATTTAATTCGACATCTCCACAGCCAGTTGTTGTTGTTGCACCTGTTTCTCTCTTACCAATAAGCTTTGATAGATCACTACAATGTGATTTTCAACCTGGCAGAATACCTGCTGAAAACCCCGCTGAAGCTTCAATACTCATAAACCGTGGATTGTTGCACCGATATCTCTTCTTAACGGCTGAAAATGCAGACACCTCTCTCGTTAGTATGTATGCATATACTGATGGAGCACAAGTTGCAGATAATAATCTTGATACATATGTGCTTAATCAGATAGAGAATACTACTGAGGCTCTCGAATCTGCTGGTTTTGTGATTGAACAAGAAGTTGGTGTCACTGAAGTATTTTCACAACTTAGTTCACAAGTTGGATTGTGGACAATAAGCACTCATGGAACGTTAACATTACTACCAAGAGACCCTCCAGATAGACCAAATGGTCAAGGTTATTTCTCATTAAGAACTTCACAGAGCCCATATGGATTTGAAGATAGTTTAGCTGTTCGTGAAAGTCCCTCAGATGCTAATAGATTAGTCAATCCCGTTGCTTTTGCTAATGAAATTGCAAACCATGTCATAAAATCAACAGATGAATTGGATGCTGCAATAGATAACATCGGCTCCCCAATTGTGATTCTAACAGCTTGTCTTCTTGGTGGAACAGGGATGCCTTTGATGCTTATGCAACATGGTGCTGTGGCTGTAACTGCTGCACCCAGAACTGTTTACTTCCAACCCGCAGGTTTACTCTCCGTTTTCCTTGCCCAAGGACTTAGTGAAGGAAACACAATAGGTGAAGCCCTTTCAAATGGTCTTACACTCACATCCTCTGATTATGCAAATCCATTGACCAATCGTGATCCCAGAGACTATGCGAATCAACAAATTCTCTTTGGAGACCCATCAGTTCGGCTGTATGAACCTGTCAGTGCTCCCCATGTTGCAACTATTGATCCAGAGTCTGAGGTCTTTGACACACATACACCTGGAAATGGTGTTCCTTCTGCAGCTGCACTCGGGGCATCATCATACCTTCAAGATGCTCTATCAACAATAGTTGTTGACTTTGATTACTATGAGAGTTCTAATTTCTCCGATTTTGTTGACTTGCTATCACTAAGAGAATCTGTTATTATTGAACCAGATACACTTCCCCTATTCAGTGATGATTTATTGCTGGTTACTGATGAAATTAATGATTACATTCGAGCTGGCGGAATTCTAGTGGTGATGGGCGTATCGGAGGTCGTTGATTGGTTTCCATGGCCTATATCATATACTGATTCAGGAGCTGGCTCTTCAATAGCCATTGTCGATACCAATCATCCTCTTCTTAATTCACCGAATGATCTGAGTACAGGAATAGACTATCAGGGTCACTTTGAATCTCTGTGGGCTAATTTCTCCGTTCTAGCAACAGACGGAACAAATCCAGTAATTATCGCCAGTTCTATAGGTTCTGGGAAGTTAGCACTAACTACGACTAATCCTACTGGAGCTGCACGAGATGAATTTGTTGAAAACGTGATAGAATGGAAAGATTCCCCATCAATTCTGGTAAAGGACATCTCACTTAGTCAGATTATCATCTGGGCTAGTGATAGCGTAACAATAACTGTAGAACTAACTGACTTGGAGGGTAATGCTGTAGATTCAGCTAACCTTCGTTTGTGGTTGAATAGCACTGAAGCTGATGTTGTAGAAGTTGGTTCTGGGATATATACAGTCACACTCACTGGAGAATTCACTAACATATATCAGGGTACATTCGATGTACTGCTCGAAGCAAGTAGAGATGGATATGACACATTATCAATTGTGTTTGAAGATTATCTCTTCATTCGCCCCTTCCCATGGCTTACTATTGTATTATTCATAGGTGTAGTTGCTATTGCTGCAGGTGGTTGGTTCTACCTAAGACGAAGACGCGGTGAGTCTTTCACCTTTAAGCGGGAAAAGAGTTCAAAACCGAAAGGAAAATCCAAGGAAGAGCAGAAAAGACAGAAAGAGGAAGATGGCAAATTCGATGCAAAGGAGTTCTTTGGAGTATAATGCGCATTTTATGCCTGTTTGCAATAAGGTTTTATATTCCCTGCACTGACTAGCCCTTGTTCGGATTGCACGAGGGTCCTAGTATGTCATCACGCGTCGATAGCATCAATAAAATCATCCGTGACTTTGAAACAGTCCCAGGTGTTGAAGGTGCAGCTCTTGTATCTCCAGACGGTCTTATGATTGCCTCAGCTCTACCAGAGAGTGAACAAGAGAATGTTGCGGCTATCAGTGCAGCAATCACATCTCTCGGTGAAAAAGCAACAATGGAGCTTGACCGTGGGACTCTTCTTGAAATCTATGTGAAGGGCGATAAAGGTTATACTCTCATAACTTCAGTAGGTGACCGTGCAGTCTTCTTAGTACTAGCCAAGGCAGATGCTCAGTTAGGACTCATTTTTATGGATATGAAACGAATGGCTGAAGCTCTGCTTGATATTCTATGAGTGCCTCTTGTTATTTCATCTTCTTCACTATTGCATCCACAATATGGTGTGCTATTTTCCGTTTAGATGCAAGTGGTACATGGTCAACTGAACTTTCTGGACCCACAATCAGAACCTCATTTGTATCGGATTCGAAGGCAACACCTTTCTTCTGTTCATCATTAGCAATAACAAGATTACAAATCCCTGCTTCAATCTTTGTTCTTGCTCGTTTCTCCAATTCCTTTTTGGTTATGCCTGATTCAACCTTGAATCCAACGATAAAGAGACTCTTGTATTTCTTACGTGCCTCTTCTATGATTTTCTTTGTTGGTACCAAGTCTAATGAAAGGCTACTCTTCCCTGATGCTATTTTACTATCTTCTTTTTTGGATGGTACATAGTCCAGAACTGCTGCAGTTGAGATGAAGCACTCGGTTTTCTGATCAGCAAGTGACTTCATGACTGCATCCATCATCTCTTCGGATGTTGTGACTTTGATTACTTCTGCTTGAGCTGGCGGTACTTGTGCAGTTGGACCAAGAACCAGTGTAACACTAGCACCACGAGAAATCAACTCATGAACTAAGGCTATTCCCATCTTGCCTGTGGACGGATTCGAGATGAATCGTACACGGTCGATCCAACCTCGTGTAGGTCCTGCTGAAACAACAAAATGATGATTTTCGAGATCCTTTGGTCCAAGGATTCCAAGGACAAAATCGACAATTGTGTCCACTTCAGGGATCTTAGCTTTTGCTTCGTCCATCCTTGGGGAAATTACATCAATACCCATTGACTTCAGTTTCTCAATGTTTTCCATTACTGCGGGGTGATCATACATGGATTCATGCATTGCAGGTACAACTACAACGGGTATTTTTGCACCAACCGCTGACGATACTGTTGTTGTAACCGGAGTATCATCAATACCATTTGCTACCTTTCCAATCGTATTTGCTGTAGCTGGAGCAATAAGTACCAGATCAACATGACCAGCATGTTTTCCAGCCAGAGTAATGTGTTCTATCTGACCAGTTAATTCAGTGATAACCGGGTTACCTGTTGCCCATTCAAGTAAATATGGATGAACAATCTTAGTCCCCATTTCACTCATTACAGTGAAAATTTCTGCTCCATGACGCATGAGTTTTCTTGAAATGGCAACGCATTCCACTGCTGCAACGCTACCTGTAACACACAGAGTGATTTTCTTTCCTTCTAATATGCTACTTAGGCTTCCCTTGATTAGTTTGGATGTATGTTCCATAGGGCATTTCACCGCAGTCTTTTCTGTGGACGTTGAGTTCCTGTACTAGAAGCCGAATAAGAGTTGCGGAACTGTTCACTCACTAACTAAAATCGTGGTCATAGTAATGTAGGCAAAGAATATTAATGACAAAACGGATGAGCGAGAGTGTTGGTAACGGCCATCTTAGTGGATTGGCCGTAAATGGATATGTGTTAAACAGGTTCCTAGGCACATCTCTCGCGGTTTGAGAAATGGGGGACTTGACATGCGTTAGCAATCCATTGATGGATGTGGAATACTTGGCTGACTCTACTCGTGACTTGGAGGATCTTCTCAAAGGATTTGATGCTGAGAAGAAGGCTCGTTTTCAAGCATACGATAAAGTAATTTCAGCTCTTGACACGCCCACACAATCACTCTTTGTTACTGATAATGACAATGAGGTTGATACATTTCTGCGAGATTACAATGAATTTCTCGTTTCCACAAAGCGAATGGATGAAACTTCTGGTGAACGCCCCTATCATGTTGTGAGAATTGGTTATGACGGCGATATGCTAGATGATATGTTTCGTCTTATTGTTTCTGACGAGTTTGAGAACTTTAATCCAGCCTCCTTAGATGTCAATTCTCTTTATTCAAAACAAGCAATCTTTCAACATCTATATCAGGCCATTACAAAGAATAAATTCATCATCTTTCATGTCACTGAGTTTCCGCTTGCTTATTACTTTGAAACTGCTGTTGTTGTTGATGTAGAAGAGCTATCCGATGTGATGGATCCATCAGTTCATGATGATACAATTGTCAGATATCTAAACGACCTTCGTGAACAAGGAACTGAGGAGCATAGAAAAACTTACAGCTTCTTCTACCGTATCAGCACTTCACTCCTCATGGAACTCTCAAACGTCTTTCTTGTAGTTCCAACGGCAGGCATGAATCGACACATTTGTGTTTCAAGCTGGAGAACTCAAACACTTCTTCTTGGTTTCAGTCCACTTACTTGGTCGTCAGGAAGCTTCAATGTCTTTGATTTGAGTGGACGCGATATTGATGCACGATGGGCATATCCTGCTCCAGCTACTACTGATCCGCGGGTGAAGCAGTATACAAGCCTCGTTCCATTGAAGTAAACCTATTCTAATTGGCTTTTGTTTGACTTAACCATAATGTATATACTTGTATATACCATTAGATGTTTACATGGTATTACTTTATACATGTGTTTGTTGGGAAAAATATGACTGACACCTTGAACACTGTAGATGATACGCCAATAACAGCACAAGCTTTTGTGCCAGGTCACATTACGGGAGTTTTCAGAATCTTTGACGAGAAGAAAAATCCCTTAGAGTGTGGATCAACAGGCGCAGGATTCTCGGTGGAGATAGGAACACTCACCACAGTCAGTGCAATACAAAGTGAATCGCTTGAGATCACAACAATATACAATGATGAATACATCGATGCTAATGTGACAAAAACGGTGGTAAGAAGATTGGTCGAGGAATATGAGAGGCAGTTCAAGGTTACAGTTACACACAAGTCCTCTCTTCCATCCGGAGTTGGTTTTGGAGCATCTGGAGCTGGGGCTCTAGGTACTGCACTTGCCCTCGGCCACATTCTTGATTCTACAATGAGCGATACACATGCAGCGGGATATGCTCACTGTGCTGAAATAGAGAATCGAACTGGCCTTGGTGATGTTATTGCACAGACATTGGGTGGTATTGAAGTTCGTATTCGCCCAGGCGGACCTGGAGTAGGTAAAGTCATGAATATTCCTGACAGCGAATCACTGACTGTTGTCTTAGCAGGAGCCCCTGGTTTGAAGACTCAAGATATTTTGACGAATCCACAGAGTCGAACTAGAATTAATGCTGTTGGTGACAATCTGGTTGAACAGATCATAGAAAGTCCTTCACTTGATACTTTCATTTCTTGTTCAAGGGAATTTACGAAAGCAATTGGTTTGTATACCGAACGAGTGAACGCAGCCCTTCAGGATTTGGACGATTCAGGATTAAATCAATCGAGCATGGTTATGTTAGGCGATTCTGTTTTCTGTTTCTGTAATGAGGAACAGTCTGAGCAGGCAGTTGGTATTCTCACAAAGTACTGGAATATCTCTCAAGTTCAAGTCACAAGTATTTCAAAAGCTGGTGGGAGGTTGATTTCATGGTAAAGATAGAGATACCTGATGATCATCCTCGAAAGGTTTCGCTGGAAACGCGAGAAAAAATAATCGAAGGTCATACACGGCATGAGGTAGCAACAGCAGGGCTTCTTGCACATGGTCGTGGAGAAGCTTTTGATTATCTCATCGGTGAGAAAACGAATGACATTGCCAAACATGCAATCAAGGTTGCTGTGGCAGCTATGCTAACTGCTAATCATCCCGTTATTAGTGTCAATGGGAATGTTTGTGCACTTGTACCAAGGGAAACCGTTACATTATCTGAATTAACTGGAGCACTATTAGAGATCAACCTGTTCTACTATAGGAAAGAAAGAGAAGATGCAATACTTGGTGCATTGAAATCTGCTGGGGCAAAAGAAGTTCTAGGGACTCATGATAGACCCTCTGAAACTATTCCTGAGCTGAGTAGCAATCGTCGAAAAGTTGACCCTGATGGAATTGGTTCAGCTGATGTCATTCTTGTTCCACTAGAAGATGGTGACCGGACTGAAGCACTCAAAACCATCGGGAAATTTGTTATTACTATTGATCTTAACCCGATGAGTCGGACTGCAGTATATTCTGATATCACAATTGTTGATAATATCATTCGATGTTTACCATTGATGGTTGAATATGCTCGAGAGCTGAAGGACACTCCACTCGATGAATTACTGAAGATGGTGGAGACCTTTGACAATGAAAAGAATCTATCTGATTCAATCAAACTGATGAGAACCCGATTAGGAGACCTATCAAAGAATATCGGATCTCTTCGTCAGAAGATAGAGCCAGGAGTGAATGCATAATGAAAATAGTCGTTTTGGGATCTGGAACCATTGGAAGTCTTTACGGTGCGTTTCTTAGTACAGTGAATGACAATGAGGTGATTCTTGTTGGACGTAATCCTCATGTTGCAGCCATTCACTCTAAGGGTCTTCAGATTCGTGGCATAATGGGTGAGCACACGTTTTATCTCGATGCAGTAGAGGAAGCAACTGAAATTACAGATGCTGACTTGATTCTTCTAACAACCAAAACTTACGATACAATTCCTGCTATCAAGACTGCCAAGCATTTGATTGACAAAGGCGCTTATGTTATGTTGATTCAAAATGGTCTTGGGACCGAAGAACGTGTAGCTGAGGAGATTCACACAACCAAAGTACTCAGAGCTACAACATGCATGGGAGCTCTTAGGACTGAGCCTGGTATAGTTACTGCAACAGGTTGTGGTCTCACAGAGTTAGGTTCAAGGTTTCCTGAAAATTATGATTATGTTGTGAAAATGACTGACATGCTCAGAAAGTGTGGATTTGAGGTCAGTGCTAGTAAGAACATCGAGGGCGTGGTCTGGACAAAAACTCTTGTTAATTGTGGGATTAACCCAGTTGGTGCATTAACTGGTTTCACAAATGGAGAGGTCTACAAGAATCCACAACTCCGAAATCTTGTTATTCAACTTGTAGAGGAAGCAGTAAAAATTGTGAATGCACTTGGAATTGAATTGACCACTGATGATCCGGTTCGATATACCCTAGGAACTGCAAAAGCCACAGGGAATAACATCAACTCGATGCTTCAAGATATCCAAGCTGGAAAGAAAACCGAGATCGATTCTATAACAGGTGAGATTATTCGACTTGGTAAAGAGCTAGGTATCGAAACTCCCATGAACGAATCAGTATATGCTCTGATCAAGGCAATTGAATCTAAGTATCTAGAAGACTCTGCTGTGACGGCCGGTTTCAAACCTCTTGAAGTTGAGGAATTAGTTGATACGGTTACTACAATCTGAACATTTGTGAAGCCATTTGATACGAAGCGTTTGCAGATTTCTTTGCATTGAATTTCATAGAATTCATATGACCTGGAAGTCCAACTTCGAAGGTCATCTCTGATATCCTTTTTAGAGAATCTACTAGGGACCGCTCGCTTCCACCCGGAAAGTCTGTTCTACCAAAACTACCGCCAGGAAATAGAGTATCCCCAGTGATGAGGATTCCCGTATCTAGTATCATTAGACAGATACTGCCCAAGGAATGCCCCGGAGTGTGATACACTTTCATCTTAATATCACCAAAATCCAGAATTGTTCCCTCCTCAAGAATACCTTCAATATTCAACGGTGGTAAATCCGCTCCAAACGTATCTGCTAAGGTCTGGCTCATGTTACCATTATTAATTGGCTCTGCTTCTGCTTTATGTAGATGAATTTTCGGACTCCCTGATTCAACTAGCGGAATGACTCCACCAATATGATCAATATGACTATGAGTCAGAACAATATCTGTAATTGATGAGTGCGAGGAACCAATATTCTGAAGATACTTATCGAGTGCTGCATAATTCATTCCTGTTCCAGTATCAATTAAGATGTGATGGTCTCCAGATTTAATGAATGTAATATTCGAATCCATGGATCGACTTACAAGAAAATAGATAGAGTCTGCAATTTTGTCAAACAAATTAATCACCCAAAGTACTCCAATAGTCTATCAATCTCATCAGTGGTATTATAGAAGTGCGGTGATACCCGTAGTCTTCCATTTCGTACAGAACAGTGAATCTTGTTCTTGGCAAGCTTCTCATTTAGTTTTTCAACATTGGGAGGTTCACATGAAACTGTTGCTGAGTTGTTGTTTGGTCCAAAGTCATAGTATGGAATATCAAGCTCAGTCAACCTCTTTCGCAGATAGTCTGCTGTTGCTAGTGCGGCACGTTCTCGATTCTTACTTGGAATTCGTAGTAGAACCTTCAGTGATTCCAATAACCCAACATATGCAACCATTGCAGGTGAACCAACTTGGAACATTCTTGCATCAGTAAGAGGTTCTCTATCAAAGTAACCAAATTCTGTGAGTTTCTCAACACCCCACCATCCAAGAAACCTTGGTTGTATTTTATCCATGATAGAATTTCTAATGTAAACGTACCCAGCCCCTATTGGCCCGAGCATCCATTTTGCTGCTTGCCCTGTTGCGAAATCTATCTTCAAATCTACTAAGTCTGTTTCGAAACATCCTGCAGCTTGAATTATGTCGACTGACAAATATGCACCATTGTCATGTGTTAATTTTTCTAGAGCTCCCAAATCTGCTCTAAATCCAGTTCCAAACTGAATTTGACTTATTGCAACCACCCTTGTATTCTCATCAATTGCTTCAGCAAATCTCTCAATTGGGACTCTACCATCAACCGATTTTACTACTCGTAATTCTGGACCATACAATTTCTTCACATTTTGCCAAGGAACATAATTTGCAGGAAATTCAAGATCACACAGAACAATGTTGGACCCCTCTGGGTACTTGATGCTGTGGGCAAATGAATTTACTCCTGAACTGGTACTCGGTACCAACCCGAATTGACCGTAATCTCCTCCCAACAGCTGAGCTAAATTAATTCTAAGTGCTTTGAGATTCTCAAGGGTTTTTTGAAAAGTACCAGTCGCTCGTACCCTATTGTCGAGGTGTTCTTTCATGGCATTGATTGTTGCAGTTGGTGGAATACCGGTTGCAGCATTGTTGAGATAGGTCATGTCTTTCAGGGTGGGCCACATCTCTGAAAGGAGTTCGGGGTCAATTAAATCGGTCATTGCAGCACAAAATTATGTCAAGTTACAGATAAAGTTCTCTGCGGATTAAATCTAGCGAAGATTTAAGACTAGTATCGCATTCGTACATTTTGGAGAGCGTTTTGTCCGTGTTCAGGAGGTTACTCGGCCGGTCAAAGAAGAAACCGGAGGAAGAACCATCAGCTGGTACAGAATCAGTTGATACTAGGATTCCCGAAGTTGAACCAGAAACCATAGATGAAAAAGAAGTCGAATCTACTTCTCCTTTTTCTGAAGTTGCCGCCGAAAAGACGCCAGTTACTTTTACTATGGGTCACGCAGTAATCCCGCATCAGGTGGATATTGATGCTGAAAAGACTGCAGACCTAGCTCGAAGAGCAAGCATCACACCACAGACTGCTGCCGAGATTGTTCCGGGAAAGGTCTTGAAACGTGACGCCGAAGGTAGAGTCCATATCAAGATAGTCTTCTACGGACCTTCTCTCTCAGGTAAGACTACCGCCCTCCGTTGGTTATTCGGTAACATCAGGTCTCTTTCAAAAGGAAAGATTGTTGAGATATCTGATGAACTTGGTAGGACAACATTCTTCGATTTTGTACCTGTGACAGCAAGTGAAAACATGGTGTTTGATGTCTTCACAGTGGCTGGACAGCGTAGGCATGCAAGCAGCCGAATCAAAGTGCTTCGCGATTGTGATGGTATCATATTCATGGCGGACTCAACACCAGAGCAGATGAATGAGAACTTGGCATCGATCCAAGAACTGAGGATTGCACTGGGTACAGATAGAATGGCAACACTACCAATTGTTTGTTCACTCAACAAGAGAGACCTACCTAACGCACTCCCTGTTGACTATATGGTTCAGATGTTGGATCTAGAGGGTTATCCTGTCTTTGATACGATAGCGACTGAGGGAAAGAATCTGTTGAGAATGTTCCAACGTGTTCTACGTGATTCATTAATCTTCAAGATTGGGATTTGATTACTCGCGAATTATGGGGAGCTTTCCCTGTTGTAGTTGATTAATCAACTCAATCAATTCCTCTTCAGCTTGTTCCATAATCGAACGACCTTTCTCTGAAGTTGCCTTTCGCGGATCACCATACATAGCTGATGGCAGAAGTTCATCTCTATAACTCCCAGAAATGATAGTGAACTTAGTCATTATTCGATGTGATACTGCCTCTGACATATCAACCAAATCCGGGCGCACATGCATTAACTCTGAGGTTTCATCTTCAGCAGCATGACCCCCCGGGGTTTCCTCCACAAGCTTACGAGCACTCTCTGCTAGGTCCCTCCACCAATTAACGATGATGACACTTCGGTTTCCTCTTTTGGCTGCGGTTTTAGCAGCCATTGTTAGGGCTGGTATATTTCCACCATGTCCATTCAACACAACCAGAAATCGAAAACCGTGTTTGAAAACTCCCTTCATGATTGAATTATAGACCTTTACTAAAACATCTGGAGCAATTGAGATAGTTCCCTCAAAATTATTGAAATCCCAACTATCACCAAATGGTATAGTTGGTAAAACCAATGCATTAGTCTTTTCCGCAATGTTCTTCGCTAGGAACGTTGGTAAGATTATATCCGTGCCCAGGGCAAGATGTGTTCCATGGGCTTCCATGGCTCCAGTCACCATGATTACTACCTCCGTCTTCGCTGCTGCCTCTTGGAAGCTCTTGTGTGAAAATTCAGACCAGTATGGCATAGTATTATCGGAGGAGGTTTGAATCAGTCTCTAATAAGTAAAGCGAATGGATAACAACCGAAAAGATGAAAAACCGATAACTCAGTGTCCCGTCGCGGTTTATACCGCCACAATAGCCCCGTGGTGTAGTTGGCCCAGCATAGAGGGTTCTGGTCCCTTAGACCCAGATTCAAATTCTGGCGGGGCTACCATTTTTCATTAATGTTTGTGTCTTCATAATAATTGCAAACTTGATCTGGTTGGTGAACTCTACTTTTTGGTTCTGAACTGTTCCCGACCTCATAAATTTGGACAAAAGCTCGCAAATACGTGATTTTCCAGTGGATGTAAAGGTAGGTTCAATAAATCGGCAGACTGCGCGCTAATATGGAAGAATTTAACATTTAGGCTGAATCCTATCAATTTATAAGGAAATCTATTCAATTCCTTGTTGGAGAACGGAATCGCCATTTAGGCTCATTCTGAGTTTCCTGTTACTGAGTCTGCGTCCTCCCGGCGGAGAATTACAGGGGCGTTCCCTCTCCATATTTTCATTTTCTAATCATAACAATCTTCATAACATCGTCAGGCAGTTTCGAGTGTGAGTGTGACTTGAATGGAACAGGTTGAACTGGGCTGGAATGATTTCTGGGCTGAAATCTTCAGGGTTAAACATCGAAGGTCTATTCAGGGTATTCAGCATTACGATAAGATGGTCGTAGACTTCTGTGTTGAAGTACTTGGCTTGAAGAAGGGAGGTGAGCTCCTAGACATCGCGTGTGGTGCTGGAGACCAGTCTGTTGAGTTTGCCAAGCTTGGCATAAACGTCACAGCCTTCGATATCTCTGAACGCTTGATTGAGGCAGCTCAAGAATGTGCTGGAGACCATGAGGTTACTGTGAACTTCTTCACAGGAGACATGCTCAAGATGTCTTTTGAGGATCAGTTCAATGGAGCGGTTCTCCTCAGTCACAGTTTTGGTTTCTTCAACCATGAGGAAAACAAGCAAGTCCTCAAGGACACCCACAAAGCTCTGAAGGATGGCGGTTGCCTTCTTCTGGATCTCATGAATCCGTATAACTTTCCGAAATTCATGAAGACTTGGACTGATCTAGAGGGTGGATACCTTCTGAATGAACCACACTTACTTGATGCACCGGCTGGAGTTCTTCGCGGTCGGCCTGCTACCTTCATCGATACCGACAACAATCGGATTGTTCTGATGGATGAGGATGCCCTTTCGAACAATGACATCCGGATGTACACCGCTCTTGAGATTCGGGCAATGTTGGAAGAAATCGGTTTCAAGAAGATTGAATTCTATGGTCAAAACAAACTTCCACGAATGCCATATTCCTCTGGGTCAGAGCGAATGGTTGTTGTCGCAAGTAAGTGACTTTATTACAAATTGCTGTAATTGACCGCTGAGGCATAATGGTGGGAGATCAAAACATACCTGCGAAAAGATACACAGTTGGAGCTCTGCTCCTTCAGGCAGTAGTTCTACTCGCGTTTGCAGCTCTAGCATACTTAGATTCTCTAGCGACATCAGATTCCTTCATATTTGCTGGATCTCGCACATTAGCTATCTATAATGGTGTCTTAGGCGCAATAGCAATTTGGTTGACAGGTGAGCACTACACAGAATCTGTGCGAAGTAGCAGGCTTCAATTATGGGCGATATTTTGCATTATTCTTTCATTATTTCCACTGATAGCATACGGTAGTATGTTCATTATGTACCATACTGTCCTTTCTTTGGTTTTTCTTCTTCCAGCTCTTCTGTTCATTGTTCCAACCATAATGGTCTTTCATTTTTCGAGGAAGGAAAATACTCAGGGTCCGGACAGAGGGTAGTTGTGGCTAGTAGATGATTAAACTAGAGTTTCTTCCCCTGACGAAATACTTTTAATATTCCACTCGCGAGGTCGCCCATGCCACCGGTAGGCCACCGGTGACCCCGACGAGTTCTCTCGTGAAATAGTTACAGTTGGGGAGATGCTATCTTACAAAAACGCGGGGGACAAAAAATAATTACAAGGAGACAACCCAATGGTTAAGATCAAAGAGCCCGATGCAATCAAACGGCTCATTCTTTCAGACGATTACAAGCACAAGAGAATCATATCAATCAGTGCTCACATCGACCATGGTAAAACGACCACTACAGACTATCTGATGCGTCGTGCTGGTTTAATGAGTGACGCTGCAGCCGGACAGGCATTGATGACAGACAGCGATGAAGAGGAACAGGAGCGAGGAATTACTATCTTCACTTCTGTTGTTCTGTTAAATTTCAAAGTGGATGATGAAGAGTATCTGGTTCAGTTGTCAGACACTCCTGGACATCTTTCCTTCACAGGCGAGGTTTCTAGGGCTCTAAGGGCTTCTGATGGCGCTGTGATACTGGTCGACGCGTTGGAGGGGATAATGACACAAACCGAGACCAATATTCGTCTTGCAGTAGGCTCTGAAGCATGTAAGCCAGTTTTGTTTGTGAACAAAGTAGACCGTTTAATCAACGAGCTGAAACTACCCCCTGCAAAAGTGTACGAGCGCATTGACATTATCATTTCAAAAGTGAACACTCTAATCCAGAAAGTCGCACCTGAAGAGTTCAAGAAATCTTGGCAAGTCAGCTTCCAAGAGGGAAGTGTTGCAATCGGAAGTGCAAAAACTGGTTGGGCCTTCACAATGAAGACCCTTGAGAAAAGGGATATCAAACCCACAGTTGTCTTTGAGAAGTACGATGAGGGTGATGAGATGTGGCTCAGAGAGAACTTACCTCTAGATGAGGCTCTCCTTGAGATGATTGTTAAGCATCTTCCAGATCCAAAGACCGCTCAGAAGTACAAAATCCCACGTATCTGGAAGGGCGACCTAGATAGTCCTGAAGGAAAGTCTCTCCTTGAGTGTGACCCCAAGGGACCGCTTCTGGGAATGATCACAAAGATTTTCATAGAACCAAAGAGCAAGAGACCTACCCTGATTGGCCGAATCTTTTCAGGTACTATCAAACACGGTCAAGAGATTCGACTTGTTAATATGAGGCAGAATGCGAAGGTCAAGAGGTTGGGTGTACAAGAGATTACAGACATTCTTGACATGGATGAGGTTCCTGCTGGAAATCTCTTCTCAGTCTTCGGATTTATGTGCCCAAGTGGTGAAACATTTGTAGAACCCGGTTCAGAGATGAAGGGCTTTGAATCCATTGAGTATGTATGTGAGCCAGTAGTCAGTAGAAGTATCAAGCCAATTGACCCACAGGACGTTGCCAAGCTTGGTGAGGTCGTATCAAAGTGGATTATGGCTGATCCAACTGCTAAATTTGTTCATGACAAGGAATCTGGTGAGTACCGACTTGACGGAATCGACCCACTGCAGATCGAGATTCTCACAAAGCGAATCAACGAGCAGGTCAAGATCGACGTGTCTGAACCCATTATTGTATACCGTGAAAAGATGACTGAGCGTGGAGACGAGTTCCACACAAAATCACCCAACGGTCACAATAGGGTTCGAATGGTTCTGGAACCACTTGATGAGAAGACAGTAGAGTTGATCAAGAAGAAGAGGGTCACTATGGACCTGCATCCTCGTGACCGAGGAGCCATCCTCAGAGATGAAGCTGGTTGGGATGCAAAGGTTGCACGGAAGATTTTGGACATCTATGAATCATGCATGCTTGTTGATGCTATGAGTGGTGTCCAGAGATTCGATCGAATCTTCTCATACCTCCAGACAGTTTTCCGCGAGTTCGTAGATTCCGGTCCAATCGCACATGAACCTGTGATGGGTGTCAAGGTAACACTTACTGATGCAACAATTCACAACGACCCTGCACACACAGGTTATAATGAAGTAACCACAATGGTTAGCGCCGGTCTGAACATGGGCTTTCTAACTGGAAAGCCTGGTCTTTATGAGCCAGTGCTCAATGTAGACATCAAGACACCCACCGATACTCAGGGGCAAGTGATTAAGGTCCTTTCTGGTCACCGTGGACAGATCCTTACCATAGAGGGTGAAGAGGATAATGTCACAGTGAAAGGAACCCTCCCAACTGCAGAAACAATGGATATCGCTGATGAGTTCCGTAGTGCTACAGCTGGAAGAAGTTTCTTTGGTTACCAGTTCCGTGGTTTCGAAGGCGTGCCCACTAGCCTCCACGAAGAGCTCATTCTTGAGATTAGAAAGCGAAAGGGTATGGCTGAAGAAATGCCTAGCTTGAGTTCATGGAACCGCTGGGTCTACAAGAGAACATAGATTCATACAATAGTAACAGGGGTTGTTCATATGAGCAATCCCTGATTTCTCTCTTTTTTCTACACTACTCTTTTTGTGGATACACTTTTGACTCACATTTGTTTCTCACGAAACGACCTATTATGACAATAGACCTAGTCGATGTTCTTGCAAAGCTAGTATCCTTTGATACACGAAATGATGGACCTAAAAAGAAGCCTGGAAAAGAGTGTCCTGAGTACATCAACAGTATTCTGAATGAAAACGGATTCCAGACAGAGGTATTGGAGTCTGATGGATACCATACTGCTTTTGGTCGACGTGGCCAAGGTCCCTTCAAAATACTCTTCATTGCCCATTACGATGTTGTTCCTTTTGGAGAAGGCTGGAAGACAGAACCTCTTCTTCTCAAGGTTGAAGGTGACAAGGCCTATGGCCGTGGAACCTGTGATGACAAAGGAAACATTGCATCACTCTTACTTCTCGCAGAAAAGCTGGCTGAAACTGACTTACCATGTAATGTAATGATTGCAGCAACAGGTGATGAAGAGATAGGCGGTCGTAATGGAGCTTCTATGCTGAAGGACTGGTTAATCAAGCAAGGACTCTTTCCAGACTATATTGTTGTAGCGGATGGTCTTCATCAACAGATAATCCATAGAAGGAGGAACATACTTCCTGCATTCATCAAAGTGAAAGAGAAACTCTCTAAGATTAAGGGTAAGTCTGAAACTGTTCGGTTTGCAACTGAGACCTATGGTACCGATTCTAGACACAGTGCCTACTTGAGACCTGGAGTTGATCGACATGCAATGCTTACTGCATCCAAGTATCTAGATCTTAACCCTGAAGCTGTTGTGACAGATGTGAGAGGTGGATTTGTCAAATCTAACGTTGTGCCTGATTGGGCTGAGATAGATGTGATTCATCCAGATTCTTCTGGCAAAGAAGTGACCTACGATGAAAATCTAACCGATTTGATGAGATTGTTGCTATCAATCTCTCAAGCTGCCTTTCCTACCAAACACTCAGACAAAGGGAAGATAATCTCTCCCAATCTATTATCGAAAGAAGGAAACCTCTGGACACTATATTGCGATATCCGAGCTATGACTAATGATGGTGAAGCTGTCAAGAAGGCAATCGAGGATGCCGTTAAAGGTCACCTGGAATTATTCTCCTTGAAGGTATCTTCTGGTGTGGGATATGTGGAATCAGATCCTGACTCTCGATTGATTCGAGCCATGAGGTGGGCGCTTGAGAAAGAAAGTGTCACCTACAAACTCATCGAGGGTTTCGGTGGATCTGACTCACGCTACTTTGCTGGTCAAGGTTCTGATCTTTTTGATTTCGGTCCTGAAGGAGACAATCTTCATGGTGCGAATGAGTGGGTGTCACTGTCCTCTATCCGGGAGAATGCTGTAGTCTTT
>JAUWOU010000172.1 GCA_030612005.1 Candidatus Thorarchaeota archaeon
GAGTGTGACGGGAGGTGACTTTTCACACAGAGCCTTAATCTATCGAAAAAAGCTTGTGTGAGAACATGAGAAAGAGATATCAGGTGACTCATTGTGAACCGCACCACAGCCAGAGGAGCATGGTGTTAATCTTAGGATATCTAATTGGAGCAAAACGAAGAACACATCCAAACAAAGGTGTGTCTGAGTGGGGTTTTTTAGCAAAGCATCATTCATAATAATAGAGTGGATAAAATGCAGGAAGAAGAAAGATTCTGGGAAACTCTCAAAGGCATATTCATTGGAGCTGAAATTGAGGGGGAATCAGGTTTTGTCAATTTAATGAAAATTAAATCAACATATTTCGATGTTGTTTTTGAAGAGCTAGAACTGGAAATCAAAGAAAGAACGTCCGACTCTTTGGAATTCAGGAAGGAACTTTATGATAAGTTATACTCGTTCTTCAAGCGTTATTTCTCAGAATCTGGCAGTATCTATTACACATATACACCACTAAAGGAACAAGTCTATGAGAAAGTCTATACCAACACCGAGGATGTCACACTCTTCTGGAAGACTCACATGCTCTACTATGTTAAGACAGACCAGCTCTGGAAGCATCTAACTGTAAAAATAGATGATGAGGATGATAATGAATGGGCGATTTCTTTTGATGTTTCTGAGATGGAACATAAACAAGCGAATGAAAAACACAACCCAATCTTCAAACTGAAAGAAATCGATTCATCTAATAAGAGAGTCATATTACAAGTCTTGATTGCCACCAGTGGTCGAAAGACAAAGGTCGACCAAATTCTAAAAGAACTGTCAAAGGGCGATATTATATTCACCGAGGAAACAGTTGAACGTGCAATAAACATGTTCCTTCGACAGAATGAAGTGGATTATTTCATAAACAAAGATGCTGAGGGATTCTTGAAGGCACAGTTCGACTTCTGGTTGCTGAAAGACTACCTGATGGATATGACTACTGTCTTTGACGAAGGACGACTTGGTCAGATAAAATTCATGAGGTCTATGGCTTACAAGCTAATTGAGTTTATAGCTAAATTTGAAGAAGAATTGAAGAAGATCTGGAACAAGCCAAAAGCCGTCTTGAGTAGCAATTATGTAATCACTCTCGACCGTCTTCTGAGCTTTGCAGGGGGAATGGAGTTACTTGAGAAAATTCTCGAAATTGAAGCTTTCAAGGACCAAGTGAAGGAATGGAAAGAACTCGCCTTAGTTAATGATAAATTCACTATTGAATCGTTGTTCATGGTCAATGTATATGATGAACGAGATGTTTCTAAGGAATGGAAATTTCTATCTATCGATACGAAGCACTTTGATAAAAATGTGAAAGAAGAACTCCTTAAACTAGTTGATAATCATGATGAGGAACTTGATGGCTGGGTTATTCATTCAGAAAACTATCAAGCCTTGAAAACGCTCAATTCGAGATTTATGAATAATGTAGCAATAATCTACATAGACCCGCCATATAATATTGGTCAGGATGATTTTCTTTACAAAGATAGGTTCATGCATGCCTCTTGGCTTTCCATGATGAAGGATAGATTATCTTTGGGAAGGAATTTGTTATCTTCCGATGGAGCGATATTTGTACAAATCGATGAGAATGAGCAATTTCGATTAGAAGCTTTAATGTCAGAGGTTTTTGGAAGACAGAATTACATTGCTTCTTTCATTTGGGTGGGACGAGGAGGTAAAGGAGGTACTCGTACTTCAATTCATATTGCTCATGAAAATATCGAATCATTTTCGAAAGACAAGAGTGAATTGAATATTAGAATGATAGAGAGTGAAACAGAAGGTAACTATTCAGATGAAAAGGGAGATTACCTACGAGAATTACTTCGTCAATGGGGTGGTCAGGGAGACCGAAGAGAAGATAGGCAATCAATGTACTACGCTATAACGACTCCTTCAGGTGAAGAAGTCTATCCAATTAGACCAGATGGTTCAGAAGGCAGATGGCGATATTCAAAGGATACAGTTGAGGGATGGATACAAACTGGAGAGTTGGATTTTGTTCAAGATGAAGATAAAGGAAGAATAGAGATTTACCGGAAAATCCGAGCAGGAACAATTCGGTATTCTGCTCCTGACAATCTACTTGTTGATTTTGGAACTTCAGCTCAAGGCACGAAGGAAATTAAGGCGCTGTTTGGAGAAAAATCGTTCGACACATGCAAACCACTGGCATTGATCAAGCATCTTTTGGGGGGACTAATAGCAGTAAAAGACAGAAATCCGTTGATTTTGGACTTCTTTGCTGGATCTGGTACAACTGCACATGCAATTATGGAGATGAATCGAGAGCAAACAGAAAACAAAGCACAATTCATCCTTGTAGAATTAGCAGACTACGTTCATGATATCATTATTCCAAGAATTAAGAAAAGTGCATTCTCACAAAACTGGAAAGATGGGTCGCCAACGAATCATGATGGGCAGTCTCTATTTTTCAAATACTATGCATTAGAGCAATACGAATCAGTACTGAGAAGAACAATCTACAAGGAGAGTCACCCTCTTCAGTATGAAGGTGTAGACAAAATCGATATGATTCATTCTTACCTTTTCCTTGATGACAAGAAGCTTCTGGATAGTGTTAATTCCGAGGGTGATGCTATCGAGATTGACTTGAGAAAAGTCTATCCTGAAATAGACCTAGCTGAAACACTCGCTAATCTTAGAGGGAAGATGATTAAGCGAATTACTAATGAAGGCGTAGAGTTTGTTGATGATGAATTCATTTCCTTCGAAAAACTCAAGTTCTCTGAGGTCCGTGAGCTGATTTGGTGGTAGGTCGAAAATGACTCAACAAGACCAAACTATTCGAATGCTACCGAAGCTAATCGTTGATTCTTTGGACTTCTCATCACTCCCTCCAAAATGGATTCCTGCAGATTTGAAAAGATTCAGCGATAAGAAGGAGTTATATGACTATCAACAGAGAGCTCTTGAGAACGCAATCAAATGCCTCTACTCATATTTCAAAGACAAAGCTGACATAGAGGGATTGAAAAAGAAATGGTTCGACCAAATGCAGGAAACATTGCATCTCTCAGGTGCAGATTCTGAGATACTTGACTCATTGGGTATTGACAACAAGAAAGATAATGGTCTTTTCAAAACACTCAAAGAATACTATCTAAAAGAAGTAAAAGCTGGCCGGAGTGCTGAGTTTGAATATATCCCATTTTGGAACTACGTGAATCGAATGGGTTTTTGGATGGCCACAGGATCTGGGAAATCACTCGTGCTCATCAAGCTGGTAGAAATATTGGATGAACTCCAAAACAAAGACTGTTTTTCCTCCAAAACTAATGAATCTCAGTTCGATTTTCTGATTCTGAGTTATCGTGAGAACTTATTAGCGCAATTAAGAGATTTTGTAGCAGAATATAACCAAGGAAGAACCAAAAAAATAATCCTCTGGGATTTGAAAGACTACGATAAAGTCAAAGCTGGGAGGGTGCTTGTTAACACATCTAACATCAACATCTTCCTGTACCGTTCAGACCTTATCAGTGGCACCACAACTGAAGCAAACATTTCCTTTGCTGATATAGACAATGGTGGACGATGGTTTATTCTCCTTGATGAGGCTCATAAAGGTGATTCAGAAGAATCTAAGAGGCAACAATATTATTCTATTCTATCAAGAAAGGGATTTCTATTCAATTTCTCTGCAACTTTTACAGATGATTGGGACATAGCTACAACTGTCGTAAACTATAATCTCTCTGAATTTATCAAGGCGGGTTATGGTAAGAATATCTACCTAATGCAAGATGAAGATAACCTACAAGTTGATTCAGAGATTGACGATTTTAAAAAGAGAAGTCTTGTTCTGCAAATACTTGTCTTGTTCTCCTATGTGGCACAGAGCCGTGAGGATTTATCTTTATCATCTCCATCCCTTTACTATCATAATCCCTTACTAGTAATTCTTGGAAAGACTGTAAATACAAAAGATGCAGATCTAGAAATCATCTTCAGATTACTCGAAGATGTTGCAAATGGTCGATGTGAAACAATTGAGCTTGAAGATGCAAAGAAACTGCTTACAAATAGATTCCAGAACCACAGAACCTTCTGCTTTGGGGATGGGCAAGAAGAGCTCACATTTGATGATTCTAAGGTAGCGAACCTTGGACTTGATGATGTCTTGAAGTATGTATTTCACTCAACAAATCCGGGCGAAATTGAGGTTTCCAGAAACCCAGCAGACACAAAACAAATTGTGTTCAAGCACAAAAATGCAGACAAGCCATTCGCACTCTTGAAGATTGGTGACATAACAACTTGGCTCAAGGAGAAACTAAAGGGATATGTGATAACTGATACATATGATGATCGAAGTTATTTCGATAATCTTAACAAAGAAGACAGTCCAGTAACAATTCTGCTAGGAGCACAAGCATTCTATGAGGGATGGGACTCAAATCGACCCAACATTATGGCTTTCATAAATATTGGAAAGAGCGATGCTAAGAAATATGTGCTTCAAGCAATTGGTCGTGGTGTTAGAATTGAGCCTAAAGCTGGTAAGAGAAAGCGATTCTTGCATCTACCGAATGAGCTATTTCAGGATACTGACAATCCACAAGGCGAACTACTCACAGCACTTGAAACTTTGTTCATCTTTGGTACGAGTGAAAAGAATATTGAACGGCTTCTTGAGAGTATAAGATATGTGGAGCCAAAGGAATGGGTTCCCCTTTCTTTCAAGAGAAATCCTGCGGTTGACACTCTTGATTTTCCATTGTTGATTCCCGTCTACTCCAAATTACTAGATGTTCCAATAGAAGAACTTCCCAAGTTCAGTGGTAATAGAGAACTATTAGAAACATTTGATAAGTGGATTGATGATGATAGAATTTTGTATGCCATTATGAGTTCTCAGATTGGTACAGACTTACAACTCTCAACGTTCAGAAAGACAAAATCATTCATTTCCAATGGTTCTTTTATAGTTTCTAATGGTGATAATCCAGTGACTCAAATAACTAGGCTTTCAAAATTCGTTGATGCCCAAATCGAGGATATAGAGAGTTATAGAGAATTAAGTGAGGAGATTGTGCACTTCAAACACATAACTACGACACTTGATGAAGATGACGTTAAAGAACTTCAAGAGATTATCGATAGAGTTGGAGGTTATGATGACCCAGAACCGAAGATTATGAAGCTGACCGAAGATCTTCAGGAAAAGAGGATTGATGGATCCGAATTTGCCAAGTGCTATGAAGAATTAAAGCGAATTCAACCGATTGAGCAGTTTGATACAATTCAGATTAAGCACATTAACCCTCACTATTACCTACCTATTCTACTGTCTGAGAATGGTAAGGGACAATTTATCAAACATATCATTCGAGTAGAGAGTGAAAGGATTTTCATTCTGGAACTTGAAAAAGCCCTTTCAAAACTTGATAATCAATTCAAGAGTAATGGAGATTGGATGTTCAGCAAGCTTGTTGAACGAGTTGATGATATCTATATACCCTACTTTTATCCGAAACACAATACCACTCGAACGTTTTACCCTGATTTTATCTTCTGGTTCAAAAATGGCAATCGATATCGCATTGTCTTCATTGATCCCAAAGGAACAACGTATTCCGAATACCAGGCGAAGATAGATGGATTCTTGAAGATTTTTTGGGATGGTGGCAAACCAATTGTTTTCAAACATGATTCAATGGAGGTTACGGTCCATCTGCGAATGTTTGGGAAAGATCGAGCACAAGTTGGTGTTAGGTATCAGAAATATTGGATGGATGACGTAGCACAGTTCAGTGAAATACTGGAGGAGTAGCTCCACCCAATCAAGTAATATCAAGTTCACCATTCCAATCCTTTGTGAAATGATAATACTATCTTGAACTAGTTATTGTATTGAATGGACTACTAGGCTAATATTTCATTTATTTTCGTCGATATTAAATCTATCTTCAAGGGTGATTCACTCTTTTCGAAAACACTCTCCCATATGTAATCTAGCATCCCCTGCTCCAGTCCCCGTTCCTTTAAAACCAGGATTCGTCTAATAGCAGCCAGTCCTATGATTACTTGTTCTATCAGTTGGACGTACTCGTATCTCATCGAGAGACTGTTTTCCTTAGCAGAACGAATGACCTGAGGAACAGTCCTCCCTGATTTGGACAAGCCCTTTATCCCCTGAGGTGAAACAGATCTCGTTGAGAGACTTGTGGCATCTCGCTGGAGTTTCCATAGTTTAGCATCTTGATTGTTGACAAATACTCTAACCTCTGTATCAGGAACCCTTGTTTTCTCTCCATGAGAAATTATCTTCCTCGTTGCAAGGGTGAGAGTATTTTCAACTAAGGGCGCGTAGAGTCTAAGACCTCTGAATGGTTTGACCTTGAATACTTTGGCTCCAAGCTCTCGGATAGATCGTAAATGCCTGTCAGGAATCTCAGAAGGCATCAAAGGTTCTTTTCCGAATCGTGTGATAAGGACACTTGAAACAAAAGATATGGTTCGATTATCTCGATTGAGCTTCCACTTTGATTCTATCTGGATTCCTTTCTTCTCGTGCCTTCCCTTTGCTAAGGTGGAACTTACCAAGATGATCTCGTGACCCCATCTATCTCGACGAATTGTTTCTACATTAGGACAGACACCAAGTTTCCCTTTTGTGATAATATTAGCCTCCTACCATATTCTAGGTATTGTTTCTCGTCAAATAATACTTCCGAACCTGTACCCCTGTACACATATTTTCGCAATACTTCCTGATGTTTGGGAGGATGTCTATAATCGGGGCTGCTCCTCATCACTATTTTGTAATTCCCT
>JAUWOU010000087.1 GCA_030612005.1 Candidatus Thorarchaeota archaeon
AAAATCGGTGAACGTAATATGCCTATGGCGGCGCAGGAGTTACATCCAGGTGCAATATATGTTCACAATGGTAATCTCTATACTAGTGATGAGTTGTATGTTGAACATGATTATTGGAAAGCTCAATTAAGACCCCTTCCAGAAACACAAGAGAGAACTGAAGCAAATTACTTTGTAAAACCAAAAATAACTCGCATTCATGAAGTGAAAAAAATCTTTGGAGTTGAGGTAAAGTATTGCAGTTTGCTAATTGAACAAGTAGTTACTTCATATTCAATATTTAATCGGATAACAAGTGAACGTTTAGAAATAAGGGATATTACACCTAACATAGAATATTTCTACTTCACACGGGGAATCATATTTTCGGTTCCTGAACCTACAATTAGTGCAAATGATGAATCGAATTTTGAATCAAAATATGGGGACATTGATGAAGAAGATATTCCCAAAGCATCTTTTCATGCTCTTACACATATTCTAGTTGAAACCAGTGGTATGTTTACTGGTGGAGGTCAAAATGATATAGATGGTCTCTGTGTTGGTGGTTCAGGAATGATAATTCTTCACGACACTGGTCCTGGAGGAACTGGTGCTTCAAAGATACTATTTGAAAATCTTGATGAAGCTTTCAAGAGAGTCCACGATATTCTGAAGTCATGTGAATGCGGTCAACCACAGGGATGTCCTATTTGTGTCATGCGACAGCGATGTAGTAAGAATAATGACTTACTATCCAAATATGGTGCGTTAGATTGCATCGAGAAGATACTTGATAATCATGAAACTGAGCTTTCTGATTCTCCTTTGGATGGCTATGGATTTATCATTTAATGCACCTCAATAATCCATCAATTTGTTATCCTATTGATAATTCAGGACCATGCACCATGCACCCTGAGTCATTCTTTTCTCCGTTCGTAATCAGGAAGTACCGTTCGAATCTGTTTCCAGAAATTAACTGAGTGTTCTGACAATTTCAGATGAACCAACTCATGAACCACAACATAATCGACGACTGACATAGGTGCCATGATGATTCGATAATTCAGATGAAGAACACCACCCTTCGTCCAGCTTCAACATCTCTTCATTTGTTATACAAATAATTGAAAGTGCCTTCAAATCTTCCATAAATCCCGATGTGGTTCTAGAGCTTGTTTCATCTTTAATGTCTGTTCAACAGCCCACTCTTTAAGTGAATCAAGTGAACTTTCATCATCAATTGTCCCCTCTATGTATATTGAGATAGTACTATGCTTCTGTTTGTCCCTTCGTTCCCAAGCAAGGCTCCCACCAAAATCCTTTTCGATTTTCTTCTTTTGTTCAAAGAGTGGATCAAAAAGTTGAGTCTTTGAATTGTCTTCAGAAGTTACAATGTAAAACGCTACACGAAACATGCCCTCGGTAGTGAAACGGAATTCTAGATATGCACCAGACCAACCGAAACCCATTCCCTGAAATGTATCTGCATTCCCCTTTGAAGCACTTGTTATTCCTTTCTCTCGAAGATCTCTCAATAAATCAGTATAGAATTTACCATATCGCTGTCGTTTCTCTGAGTATGCTCGTCTTTTTGGTGCCCATTCTTCGGGCTGAACTACAAGGTCAAAGTCATACCCTATCTGGTTGTCAATTTTAAAGGTCTTAATTCTAACCCCGAAAAAGGAAATATCTTCACTAGTAATACTATTCAACCATGATAGTGCGTGCTTGTGCTCTACCCTAAATTCTGAACTCACCCAAATTATAATATTCGCATCCAATCCTGATGCATATGTAAGAAGTTGTCCTAGATGATTGTGATCTGTTGGCATAAGTTGATTTTCCACAATAATCTTGTGACCAGAACTCACTTCTTCTCCAATCAAATCGACTCGAAAATCACCAGTTCTTCTTTCTCTTCTAATGTTAGTTGCATTAATACCTATCATTTCCCCAAGTTCTTGGAAATTCTTCTGTAACCATGGAGTGAAGTCTTTTTCCTCGTTAGGCCAAAGTTCTCTAGGACTGACCTCTTTTATTTTTGGTATCTTCCCCAATTTTTCTACCTCTTTATTTTTTTCCAATCCGGTGGAATTCTAAGTACTTTACGATGTTTTAGACACGCTCTAAATCGATTCCCATCTGTGTAAATGCCTCTTCAACTTTATCTTCAAAGTCACTCTTGGACATTCCACCATCTTCGAAGAGAATTGCTAGTTTTGTTGAACCAAACTTTGTCTGCAAAAGCCGAATAACTGAAAGCACATCTGAGAGTTTGTCATTTGGCAGTCTGAACTTCATGTGGAGTTTTGTGATCTCATGTTCAGGGATAGGCTCTCCAGATTCATCAACCGGTAAGCCCGATTCAGTTGTTGTTTCAGTATCCTCTACAAGAACATCCTGTTCTGTATCGACTACCCCCTGATCCCTCTGTTTGATACACGATTCCTTAGACATTACAACCTCATTATCGGAGAGTGCAACAGATGGCGGTTCCTCAAAGTAATGACATACAGGTCGATTCTCAATCATTGCCCCAAGACCAAATAGACCTGCACTGACTCCTTCCTCAATGCATCTCTCGAATACTTCTTTGCTTACAGGTCGTGGTTCACCTGGAGTTCTTAGGGATGATTCGTAAATATTCTCAGAGCTCACAAAATCTGCTGTTCCTAGGTACTTCTTCTGCAGAACAAGAGGAGCTATCTTCTCAAGAATATCTCTATTTTCTCGAAGTCTATCATACACTCGCTTTGCGAAACCTGTTGTGTCACCTGGTGTGGGAATACCGAAATCAATCTCGGTTGTACCATCCTTTACTGGTACTGAAAGTTTTCTATAGAGCCTTTGCAAGGCCTCAATCTGCCTTTTCTGTCGTTTTCTAAGTTCCTTCTTGATGTCTTCCTTTTGATCGTCTGAGAGATTCTGAGTTCTGTCCCCTAACAATCTTTCGTATGCCATTATGTGTTTGATAGTGTCATTGAATCCAACTCTCTCTGTTTCTTCAGGATAGAGAAAGAAGATTGTATTTCTATACACACGCGGAGTCTGACCCTTGATCTTTAGAATCTCATCCATGGTCTTCTTGCTCTTTTTGTTCAAAATCACAAGTTTGAGAGATGGGTTATCAGGAATGTTAGAGGGATCTTCCTCCCAAAGGAACACCCTTAGTGGTCCACCATCAATATTGTTCTCTAGAAGTGTTCTCTCGGTTTCATCTACTTCCTTACTGCTGATATTATCCATGATTGTCAGGACAATACGGTTGATGTTTGGTTGGTTGCTGAAGAAGTGTTTATCATTTACTGTCTGGAGAAAGAATAAGTGGTCTTCCAATTTCTCTATTGCATCACCTGTTGCGACAGGAGGATTACCTAAAACAGATGCACACCGTTTCGTATCTCGTTTTGTAATTCCTCGTTCCGGTCCACCAGAAAAGGAATGCAAGAAAATCGTTGTAGCAGCTCGAGCTCCCAATCCTAGTCCAATGTATGCTTTTCCCATCTGTTTGTTGACTTTATGTGCATTGGACCTCTTGTTAGTGATATCTACGTCAATGATTCCATTATACTCTTGACCTATGTGTTTCAGTAATTCATGTCTGATAGACTGATTCGCAAGATCGAAGTCTGCAGGACTAATGTAAGGCTCCTTGGATTTAGCCATTGATGCTATAACTAGCGAGAGAAGTCTTAGAACTCCACGGGTTCGTTGAAATGTTGTAAAACTACCCCATCTATGATAGAGCATCTCTACAACTTCGGGAAGGAATGGATATGACTTCAGGAATCTATCACGGTATTCTGATTGTTGTTCTCCCACTGGTAGCATTCTGTCGCCATCGGCAAATTCCACAAATTGAGTAACAACTTCTTTCACTTCATCATCATTGATATTCTGGAATAATCTAGCACGTATCACACTAGTAATCTCAATGTCTTGCACTGGAGTGTAGATCATTTCTACTCTCCCTGAAACCTTCTGAAGCTGCTGGAATTGTTTCTCAGCCAGCTCATCATATCGTTCTAGAGCACTGGATGGAAGGGTCATAACGACGCATAATCCTTTGATATTCCCTGCTAACTCAGTCAATTCCTGCATGAATGCCAATGTCTGGGCAGCTAATGTGCTATCGCCTACAGTAACTCCAGCTGCCTTCGTCACATACTCCAATACTTCATCCATCAATATCAGGACAGGTTCATTTCCTTCAATGACTGATTTGAGAACTTGTTTTCCTGGTGCGGTGTTCTCTGACATCTTTGAGATTGAACCAGTCAATTGTTTCTCGATTTCCCCCCATAGAGTAGTTCGCGCGTCCATTGCTGTACCAACAATAACTACTCTTTTTGCATTCCACGCAACGGCCTTATGGTAAAGTGCGATTAAGGCGTGAGTCTTTCCTCCTCCAAATGGGGTCTGAAGTTGGATGACTGCGTCACCTCCCTTTCCTCCTAATCGCTTTTGCACAATTTTGAGTATATTTTTCAAGCCCTCTGTGATGAAGGTCTTTCTGAAGAAAGTATCTGCATCTTTGTACTCATCTAGTCCCTCATCTTGACTGACTTCCCAAAGATCCGCTGCGAAGACATCCATGGTCAGTTTTCCATCAATGATATCTTCATGCGGGATTGCTATCGTGTGAAATGGTTTCATTCAAGTTCCACCTGCTCATATTTATCTTGGGAGTCCTTCTTTGACGTTTGCTTTTTCTCTTTTTTCTTTGATTTTATTTTAGTTGGTTTACCATCTACTGTAACCTGCTCATGCTGTTCACTATCAATATAGCTATTTCTCCCTGCGAGGAACCCATCAAGTAATTTCTTTTCTTTGTTTTGTGTGGGAAGGGTTTCTGAAATAGCTTGAGCGACTCTCCAAAATTTCTCGCTATTCCCTAATTTCCTCTCAGAAAGTATTGATGTAATCTTTTCTTTTTGTCCTCTGTTCCATAGAAGGACAACATAATGAAGTATATCTATGAGTAATGTACTATCATTACAATCCTCGATTTCTCGTTCATCTGGTCCAACTACTTTGATAAACTCTTTTTGTTTTCTGACAAATTTATTCTCTCCCCACTGATTAGTCAGATCAATACCACAGCTTTGCGCTAGTTTTCTAGCTTCATCAAATTTCACTTTTGCAGAACCGAAATTCCATCTGTACAGTAGATAGAATCTAGTTAATGGTGATATATCTTCGGAGAACCCATTTTGTAATATTTGTTGGATTGCAAAATTCGTTGCTAGTTGACGAACGTCATCAAGAAGGGTATTAGCTCTAATAGTATTTCCTTCAAAATCAATGACAAGTTCATACTTTCCAAAAACCTCAATAGCAGATCCAATTGCAGCTATAAAGAAGTCTGCACCACCGATCCCTTCTTTCCATAAACTTTGAAGTTTATTTTTCATGTGACGCTTCAATTCTTGTTTTACATCTCTGTATATTGCAGTTGGCTCTCGTTTCATCTTTCTAGCAATGATATAAATTGATGAAGCAAGAGCTGCAGACTCTTTTGCTCTCAGGCGTCCAGCCATCTCTGTGTTGAGCGGCCAAGAACTTGTAATAATAAGGCCTGAGTCCAATAATGAATTAACGAGTGTTTCCCAGCCTTCAGTTGATTTATGAGCATACACGATAATTGATATTCCGTTATTTTTTAAGACTCGCCTTATCTCCTTAAACGATTTACTTAGATTTTCCTCAAAAAATTGTTTTCCCTCTTCAAAACCCCCTGGATGATGAGAATATGCTACGATTTCCTTACTCTTTGGAGTTTGAGGAGTTGAGAATAAACTTGGATACAGATTACCTATTGATCGTTTTAGCCAGACATAGAAGAAATCAGACAAGTAAGAATATGGGACATTGTCGTAGTAAGGCGGATCTGTGAAAACGACATCAAAATAATCATTAGGATAGGGCAGTGTAGTTGCAGACGCTTGAGTTATTTTAGCTGGATTTCTTCCTACATTTACTATCCCCTTAAGAGCTCTTCTGATTTGATTTGACATGCTATGTAAGGTTCCCTGTGAAATTAGAGAAAATAGATTTAATTCAAAATATGCCCACGAAATGGACAGAGTTGGACGAGCAAATGTGTTACAGGCATTTTCAACATGATTGAACCATCTAACGTATTTACTTTCAAAATCAGAACATCTACTGATTAGTAATCCCAAGTACGTAACTATAGCTTTTGCGAATTCTGGATTATAATCCTGTTTTAGCATTTCAGCATGAGCCTTCCGAGCAGTTACAGTAAGAGTGAGAAGTGTTAGCAATTGCCTTGTATTGAATAAATCAATCCACTTATCAATGCCATAATTTCTGAGTGAAAACGCCCGTTCCGCGCCGCGACCTTTTCCTTCTGGTGTTGGCTCAGTTGGTAGTGGATCAAACTCTTTTCTGGATTGAACCTCTTTAACCAGTTTATTCAGAGCTTTCTGTGCTTCATTGTACTTGTCAAGATCTTCTTTATTTGCAATTCGATACATTTTCTTCTTCCTTTCAGTATCATAATATGCAACGGCAATGAGTCGTTGACCTGCTAGTTTTGTCTTGAACAGTTTGTGAGTTGTCTTACCATCAATTGTATATCCACAAGAAAGGCAAGTTGCGACCGCTCGTGATACAGAACCGATTGCGGGATTAAATGATGTCGGCATCTTTTCATACTTATCACCAACTATTTTGAAATCAATGCTACTCTTATTTACAATGGGAAACAAAGACACCATTTTACCTTCCTTTTTGGCTAGCCAGTATTGGTGAATTAAAGGAATTTCGAAATTGCATGATGGATTTTGGCATGGAATGGTCCTTGCCCATATGTAGCCTATTGTCTGATTTCTACTATCATTTTCTAGAAAGTATTCTCCAATTTCATCTATAGCAGTTTTTCTTAGCCAGTCACTCCACTTGATAAATTCATCAAGTAAATCATTGTTCGTATCTGATCGGATAGTTTCACTTTCATTATCAAAATCAATATTAGGTCCGTATTTTTGTGGATATTCCAGAGTGCATTTTTGAATTATAACTGCAACTGGATTCAAGTCAGATGAATATGTTTCACAACCAAGGCGCATGGCTTCGAGGGGGATTGACCCACCACCACCGAATGGATCTAAAACCTTTGGCTTTGATCCTTTAAAGGAGTGGGAAATATCACGTCTTGCTTGTCCAATAATCCGCCTATTGAAAGCACTTTCCCATTTTGCTAGCTCACCAATGAACCTGCTTTTCTTTTCTTTCTCGCCTTTAATGTTTGAGTAATCTATAAGCGCAGCATAACAAATGGCTCGTGAAGCTGTTAACGGTTTTCGTGCCCACCAAATATGCATTGCTGAAATATGCCCTCTTCGAATATTTTTTTCTCCTCCAGACTCGCGGCTGACTTCTTTAACTGGAAATGTTTCTTCAATGAATCGTCGATTAAATTTCATCAATCTCTTCTCCTTTAGTGAGAATAGTATCAAGAGGTATCTTGTATCTCACCAGCTGCTTGAAATCATCATCCAACAATGTTTCGGTTGGATTTTGAATAATAATTAGTTGAGGTTCACTTGATGTATTGAGCACTGCATAGATATAGTAATCCTCCTTGAATCGCATAGCCTTAAACCATTCATTTTGTGTCAATATTATCTCCCCCATCTGTGCCCTTGCTTTCACCTCGATGTATCTTTTCTCATCATCCTTTCCTGTTGATCTAACATCGTATCCCACATTCTCTGCTGCCACATCAACAGGAGTTCGTCCATTATCCAATTCATACTGCATTGCTACTTTCATACCAATGAGCTCAACCTCTTTGTCAGACTTCATGGATGGAGAAACTCCAACCTTTGGAACCACCCGGATTGCACCGATGTATCTAGGAGTAGACATGGTCAACGATTTTTCTTGTTTTATTGTCGTTCTCAATTCAATTCGTGCAATTTCATATTGTTTCTTTCTCTCAGTCTTATTTCGGATTGCTAATCCAACATCTTCTCCCTTATTCAAACGCTTATCAAGCTCGATCAATTCACCGTCCAATCTATGAATGAGATATTCAAGAGATGCTAAACCATATTTCTCTTTGATTTTGGCCTGCCTCTCTCTCTCTTCTAAAATCGTCTGTTGATATTTCTGTAATTCCTCAATGACTATAGGTCCTGTTTCTCTCTTCAGAGATTCAACATCTATGTTCTCGGAGTCGCTCTTTCCACCTTCAGTGAGGTCCCACAATATTGTTGGATTGACTAATTCAAACTCATCACCATGTATTGGTTTGAATAACGTAAACAAGCGAGAACCTGAAGTCCTTCCTTTTCCGTCTTTTATCTCCCCTTCGAAGAATAAAACCAATCCATCTAGATTACCATCGGGATCTGTAAAACATGCACCTTGGTGAAGAATAGCGGCAGTTTCATCTTCTATCCAAATCAATGCCGCTTCAAAGATTGGATGTCCAAATGAGATGAACTCGGATTCTGAATCTGTTTTGTAGAGTTTTTTGTCAAAAGTAGCCTTCTTGTATCTCTTTTGTACAGCTCCATGAAATCTTCTGAAAGAGTCACTCTCCGCGACTCTTCGTAGATCAGTAGGAACATTCTCAATGGTTAGGAATCCATCTTTTCGGTCCTTTATTCGCCCTCCAAGATGGTCGTACACTTTTCTGAAGAACGCTTCAGTGTACTCTGGAATGAGTTTATGTTCCTCAGCTTGTGCAACCATCTCGTTTATCATAGTAAAATCGATGAAATGGGTTGCGAGGCTTTCCCCAAGTTGCCCCTTAACGGTAGAAACATATTCTTCGTCAACAGTGATATCTAATCCTTTCAGAATCTCATCAATATTTCTCGAAGTAGTTACAGCCTCTTGCAGTAGGTCTGAGAGATTAACATCATATAGTGGTGTACTTAGAACATCGTACACCTTGTCACTTCCTAGAGCTGAACGAATCTCTTCGAGCTTCTCGAATAACTTGGTCATGACACGTCCTTCACGAGTGTCCCTTGCTACAAGGTTGAAGACAAATACTTCTCTTGTTTGGCCATAGCGGTGGATTCTCCCCATTCTTTGTTCGAGTCGATTAGGATTCCAAGGAATATCATAGTTTATCATAAGGTGGCAGAATTGAAGATTGATACCTTCACCAGCAGCCTCAGTTGCCACAAGTATCTGTTTTTCTTGCTTGAAGGCTCCTTCAGATTTTATTCTATCTTCAAGTCGCATTCCACCATGAATTGTTGTGAGTGAATATCCCCAACTTAGAATTCTTCTTTCTAGATAGCTAAGAGTATCCTTCGCTTCAGTGAAGATAATGACTTTCTCATCCGGAAAATCGATTTTCAACTCATCGAGAGTTTCTTTTAATTGTCTAAGTTTCAATTCTTGGTCATTTCGTATGATGTCATCAGCTGATATCATCAATTTCTCAAGTGTTCTAATCTCCTGTTTCAATTCCTCTCGATTTTCCGCAACACTAAGGGTTTCCCAGATTTCCTCCTCTTGCCATCTGTCTTCTTCACTCATGTCTTCAATTTCATCAAGATCAAAATACCCCTGAGTTTTCAGTTTAATATCTTCAACGGTATTCAACAGTTTCTCAAGACGTTCTTTCCTTCTCTGAAGTGATCTATACAGAGCATACATACTTGAAGCAAAACGACGTTGTAAAATTATCAAAGCAAAAGTGATGTACCTTCTCTTATCTTTTGATAGTGCTTTGTTATAGTGGGTGACAACATATTCATAGAGGTCATTATAGAGTTCTTTCTCTTTGGGTGAATCAACACCCAAATTGTATCCAATCGTCTTGACATGCCTTGGAACAAACAGAGGCGTGCCATCAAAATTTTTCAAGTCTTCCTTCACTCTTCGAATGAAGAGTGGATTGTCGTTATTCTCAATCGATTGTTGAAGCATTTCTGTTGTAGCAAAGAATCCCGGTTCGAGAAGGTCTAGAAACAATTGAAAGTTTTCTGGGTCTCCTTTATGGGGTGTTGCTGTTAGAAATAGTAAGTGGTCTGTAATCCCCGATAGAATCTCTCCAAGTCTATATCTTGATGTTTTACTTAATGCATCGCCATAACGATATGCGCTCATTTTATGAGCTTCATCTACAATTATTAAATCGTAACTGGTTGATGACAGTGATGGTAGTATGGTATCTTGTTTTGCAAAATCAATTGATGTGATTATTTGATTCTCTCGTTCCCACGCATTCTCTCCAAAGAATGAATCCAGCGTGTGTCGGTCAACAATTCTGAAAATCTCTTCGAACCAATGTTTCAACTCTCTATGCCATTGACTCTTTAAATGACCTGGAACTACAATCAATATTCGCTTGACCTGATGCCGGAGTTTCAGTTCTTTGATGATTAGTCCCGCCATTATTGTCTTTCCTGCACCTGGATCATCAGCAATTAGAAAACGAATCCGCGGAAGGTTGAGAATGTAACCATAAACTGCTTCAATCTGATGAGGAAGTGGGTCTATTTTTGAGATATTGACCGCTAGAAGTGGGTCATAGAGTGATGCGAAACGATATCTCTTTGCCTCAAGACCAAGAAAGACTAATCTGGGGTTGGCTGCGAAGTCTGAGCTAATCGATGACGCTGATAATGATTCAAACTCTTCTTTTGACAGAATTGATTCTACATGTATATGAGTAGTTAAATATGCTCCAACAATCCGAACATATTCTCCATAGTTTTCTACTAACTTTAGAACGATTGGTTCTGGCCATCGGTCACTTTGTATAACAGTGCCTGACCATTTTCCCTCCAGGTTCATTTCCCAAATCCTCTATATTACGAGCCTACTTCCATATTGAAAAACCTGCTTATCTTGAAATGCAATAATCGGAGTTATGTAATTTCCATTTTTTCTCCAATTACAATATATTCCACAGGATAAGCTGCAGAGGTTGCCTTACATGATGCAGTAAATCTACCAGTTTTCTTATCTCTGGTCTGAGGGAGTATCTTCGAAGGAATCTCTCTCTTGATGATTCTGTCCAAAGTAAACCCTGAGTATTGGATACTCTCAGCGAAAATCTGCGCATTTATAATGTTCACGCCCTTCAGAGTCGTGTTACCAATCACAAAACAACATCTTCCCCCAGACTTCAAACTCCGATAACACTCAACAAAGACTTGCTCCATGTCCAAGAAGAAGGAACCAATCTCCTCCGAGAGTTTCTTCCTCTTGTCATTCATCTCTATAACAATATCATTCGCAATTTCACTTCTCAGCACAAGACGATTCTTTGGTCGCGAAGAAGATCCAATGAATCTCGTACGATACTGCTTCAAGTCTTCAGTGAAATCCAACCATATCGTGGAAAGTTGATGTAGGTCTGCATATTCGTAGCTCGTCACATATGGGCTCGAACTGACAATCAAATCCACACTATTATCCTCGACAGATTGGTTCCGTGCATCACCCAGTGCAATATTGAGATACTCCCCAAGAGATGACCTGACATCAGTTGGAACAGTCTTGTAGAATGACTCGTTTCCCCTAAGCATCTTGTTGAGATGCAATCTCAGAGTATTGTAAGGATTCCTGGGTACCTTCTGCTTGTCCCGAGTTGGTTTCGTACTCCTCTGAAGCCAGATTGAACAACTCTTGAGAATATGACTGAACCCAACCAGTAGAAAATCACGTACACTCGTATCGGACTCTTCCCTGATTATGCGAAGAATCTTTCCCAGCTCCAACTTCGTGGGCTCGTCAAACCAGTAATTGATTCTCTCTAGGTGCTGATGTGGAATCTCTGGAACGATATCTTTCATTTCCTTGATCCTGATGAGGAATCTATCCACCTTCTCCTTGAGATATAAAGGTTCAATCGGAGTCGACTTGACCTTAGTCATCAGATACGCTATTCCATTAATGTCAGTCCCGCTGGCTCTATACCCCCGTGCAATGGCACTGACGATTGTGGTTCCACTTCCAAAGAATGGGTCATTGATGTGGGCGTTACCATCTGTGATATATTCATCAAAGAGTTTCTCTACGATTTGAGGATTGAACTTAGCAGTATATCTATGGTGCCCATGAGTCCACTTGCCGGTTTCCTTTCTCCCACACTCTGCAAAAGACCATCTATCGTCAATCTGCGTCTTCTCAAAGAGCTTGAGCACTGATTTGGCCACATCTCCGAACTCAGACTTCTCACGCATAAAACCACTATACCAACGACCCCGATGGTCCTTATGGCTCCTCCGGAAATTCATCTTGAAATTATTAGAATTGACATCCGATTGCGAAGAACATCTGTCTTTTATCCTCCCTATCGAGAGTTTTCTTATGAGGTTTCGAGTTCTTCAGATTGTATCAGTCGTTATCCTAATGATTCTTCTTCAGGGTACCGCTGGCAATCCTGATTCTTCCTATCTTCCAGCAGATTCCATCTCATACTTTCCTGATACAGAGTGGACAGCCACAACACCAGAAGAACAAGGAATGAATTCTACTGTTCTGGATGAGATGATGCAATTCATTGAAGATGAAGATACCCCGATCAAGGGTCTAGTTGTCGCAAGAAACGGGTACATCGTGAAAGAGGGGTACTGGATGTATAACAACGAGAACTCCACCCATCATATTTTCTCCTGCACCAAGAGCTTCACGGGAGCACTGATTGGGATTGCAATGAAGGAAGGTTTCATCGATAATGTTAGCCAGAAGGTAGTTGATTTCTTTCCAGATATGACAATTGAAAATATGGATGCGCGCAAGGAAGCAATTACTCTAGAACATCTTCTCACAATGACAGCTGGTCTGGATTGGGATGAATGGAACACAACTTATGATGATTACAACAACATGTACCATCAGATGTTTGGAAGTACAGACCCTGTCCAGTTCTTCTTGGATTTGCCAACTGCCTACGATCCGGGCACACACTGGGTCTACTGCACAGGAGGTTCTCATATGCTCTCTGCGATTATTCAGGAAACCACCAATATGACAACAAGAGAATTTGCAGAGGAGTATCTCTTCGAACCACTTAATATGACAATTGGTGGTTGGACTCCCGATTTACTAGGTATCAATAATGGTGGATCCAATCTCTATGTCACACTTCGTACAATGGTAAAGTTGGGGCTTCTCTATGTAAACAATGGCACATGGGATGGCCAAGAGATTATGACTGAAGAATACGTGACTCAATCAATCTATCCCCATATCAGTCTCGATGCAACTAGACACTATGGCTATCAGTGGTGGCTCAATACAAATGA
>JAUWOU010000176.1 GCA_030612005.1 Candidatus Thorarchaeota archaeon
ATCAAAGGGACGTGCTCTTATCAGATGGGTCGAACAAGGTGCAGATTATGCTGGTGTGATGCGAGAGATAAGCGGCGGCCGTACAGCTCGACGTGTTGAAGATCGGATTGGAAGACAACAAGGAGTAACAAAGCAGGTTCGATCTGAACGAAAAACACGTGCACTCATGGATAAATTGGACATTAAGGATGCCCAATCCATAGTATCTGATTTCACAGAAGATGCAAGTCACCTTGAGTTAAATTCTAATGTCAGTCTTCAAGACCTTTCCTCTTTCTATACACTTGAAAAGTTGAAGACACAACCTGCTATTTGGAGAAAGAGGTCTCAGCCAATCGATGGCCGAACAATTGTTGGAAAAGTCGATGGAATGAAGGGGTCTCTCATGGTGACCTCCATTGATTCATCTCTGTTAGTTGTCGATTTGAAGCAATTAGTAGGATATTCAATAAATCAGGATTCAGATATTAGTATGATGACGCAAACTGGTCTTGTGGATTTCTTCTGACAACGTATTTAGGGTGCTGTTGTTGAATAAGAGTTAATGACAGATGATGTGGAGGAGAAACCAGAGGTTCGTTACCTGTCTCTCATTCGAAAGGAAGGCGGTGAGCCAGTTATTGGTATACCTTATCGTGAGATGTCCGTAGATCCTGATTTAGTAGCCTCTTTCGTCATTGCAGTCATAATCTTTGAAAATCGGCAGTTAAAGTCATTCATCAAGGAAGGATATGTTGTTGTCATAGAAGAAGGTGACCATGTAGTAGGACTACTGATTGTTGACCGTGTTGATGATGACGAGCCATATCGAACAGCGTTGAAGAAAATTATCTCGAAATTCGAGAGTACCTATGAAAGTCAGATGATTACATGGAAAGGGGATATTAGACCCTTCCGCGAGTTCGCTCTAGAAATCCTACAAGTTTACCCATATCGTACTTTTAGTCTAAAAATGATACCTAAACTAGTAACGAAATCTGATGCAACACCTGATAATCAAGCTCCAATTCCTTGGAGTGTTGGTGAAACTGATGAGAAATTACAGATTGTTCTCGGGTATATCAATGGAAAGCGTACAATCGAGGAAATAATGAACCAATCAGAGTTTGAAGATTCTGAGATTCTAGCTATTCTTTCGATGCTTGATAAATACAAGTGGATTACACTTACACGAAAACTGGAAGATTCTTCAATTCTTCTTAAAATAATGGAACCTCCAAAATTCCTCGTAGGAGTTTATGGTGAACAATTAACAGCAATCGTAGAGCAATGTGATGGAACGAAAAGTCTCGCATCAATTTGTGAAATACTACCCTACAATCTACAAGCAGTGAAATTGGTGGCAAAGAATCTTATTGATGCTGGAGTTCTTGGATATAATACTGATGACAAGGAGGTAGATCTCTAATGCCATTGGATGTTTCCAAGGTTCGATATATTTCTTTGATCAGAATGGAGGGTGGAGAATCCGTTCTAAACATCCCTTATGCCGAGCTCACCGTAGACCCTGATTTAATTGCTGGTTTTGTCACCGCGGTGATCATATTTGCGAAAACACCAATTCGAACAATCCGAAAGGCTTCTTATGATATCCTAATTCAGGTAGGCGAAACCGTGCTGGTGCTACTTGTTGTAGATCCAGTCCCTGATGAAGCTCCCTATCGAGCGAAGCTTCAGCATATTCTTAATGAAGTTGAATCTCTTCATGGTGAAAAGCTCCGTCACTTTGAGGGAGATGTCCGAAGATTTCGGGAGTTTGCGCTCACAGTAATCAAGGAATTTCCTTTCCAATCTGCAGATTTGAATATGATTCCTGTATTCACGAATTCAGGAGTGAGGATACCTTTCAGAGTCGGTAATGTTGACCATGAATTGGAACAGGTAGAGTCTTTCATCAATGGAAAACGAACTGTGGCAGAAATCATGGACCTTATGGGGCACTCTGATGAAGAAGTTCAAGCTTTGATATCAATTCTTACAAGATATGATTGGATTGAATTTAAACATAGATTGACAGATAGTGATGTGCTACAAATCAATGATTGTCCTGAAATCATTCTTGACCAGCTTAGAGCACAGTATGGAGAAGCTCTTGAAGATGTGATGACCAAATTTGATGGAACAGCTAATATCAATGATATCGTTGAAGGTCTTACAGCTAATATCAATGATATCGTTGAAAAGCCTCACTACGATAAAGATGCCCTCTGGTTTTTGATTAAGAAACTAGTTGAGGTTGGTTGTCTGAAATCTGTACGTGCATCTTAGAGGATTCGATCAAACCCTGGTATTCCAACAACATCACTGCGACACTGTTTACAATGAGTGAATTGGGCGATATTCTCTGAGGCTATCTGACGCGCCATGTATAGTTCCTCCTTAGTTGGAGGTCTAAGTTGTTGCGCATTTCCACATGGGATTAAAGGAACAATATTTTGGAGTGAAGCACCAGAATCTACAATTTGTTTTGAGAGATATTGGATATCTTCTGTGTTGATATTTGGCATTAGGATAGTATTCACTTTGACTGTGATACCCAAGGCTACAGTTCTTTCAATACCAGCGAGCTGCTTCAGAATGATAGCTTCACCCATCTTCTGTCCTTGCAATATTTCTCCATCAATTCGGGCCCATTCATAAACCTGAGCCGCTGTTTCAGGAAAAATTGCACTCATTGATACAGAAACAGATCTAACTCCTAGTTTTTTCAGCTGCGTCGCTGCACCTTCCAATAGAACTCCATTAGTACTTAGACAGAAATCGAGTTCTTTATTCTGATTCCGTATTCCTTCAAGTGTAGTGAAGGTTTGTTTATTTGCTAATGGTTCTCCAGGTCCAGAAATCGCCACAATTTTCAGCAGCGGATTCTTCTCAATTTCAGAAAGTGTTCTAGCTATTGCTTCTTTGGGATTCATGATGGATGTGGAGTAACCTGGTTTGGATGTATGACATGAACTGCCAATACTGTGGTCACAGAAAATACATTTAACATTACAATTACTCGCAACTGGAAGGTGAATTCTAGCCCAGAGATTATCACGTGTTTCTGAGTAACAGGGATGTCTAACAAAAGGGTATTGAGCTGGAGTTGCCATGGTATTTCATTTACATTTGATGTAAGATTTTTCTTGCATCTCTAGCTGCTCGTTTTGCATCACTGAAAATCAATCCAAGTGCTGCATTTTCTGGAGCTGTTACCGTTAGTAGATAATCTGTTGATATATTAATCACAAGTGTTGTGCCAAGGTCTCCCTGAATGATAATTGACTTGAGATCTCCCTGTTTCAATTCCTTTACAGTCTGTTCACCTGCTGCATGAATCCCTGCAACCATAGCAGCTACTGAAACTTCTTCTGTACCAGCATGAAAATGACTGATGAGTGGAAGTCCCTCAACTGAAAATATGGCGGCTCCTAATATCGGTGATCTGTTTGATAGATCCTTAAGGAGTATCATCAGATGCTCCTGCATTTTCATGGCACTTTGGTCTTCCAAATGAAATCCCTCTACTTAGATACGTCTGTCCGACTAGTCCTCACGGATGAAAGTCATTGATAAATCTTGGCAAGATGGGCAATGTTAATCTCTCTAGCCTATTAGACGCACTGATGTTACAGTGTCACTATGTAGGGATGATGTTGGAAGTTTCATGACGCGCAGAACATTATCAGCTTCTGTATGAAGACCAGCCTCATTGAGCATATCAACAAATTCGAAACCTGTTGTTATGATTACTCCTTTGACTGGTTTGTTACTACGCATAGAATCAAGAAGTTCCTCAGCAGAATACAGCTTGCACTTGAGTTGCAGATCCTTTTGTTTTTCCAAGTGGGACATTCCTTTCTTGGCAATACCTCGGTTCTCCTTCTGTTCGCTCGTGTATGCCTTTCTTCTATACATTCTCTTCAATCTAACTAGACCTTTTTCAATGACCTCTTGAGCGTCGAGAGTCTTCTGATAATTCGAAATCGAACTTTTTGGAGTTGTAGATACTAACCATGCAGTACCAAAATCTTTCTGATATCGCATTGCTTTAAGAATCTCTGATTCACCAAGAAGAGTAAGAGCTCTGTAGCCTTTGTACTCAACTGATATTGTCCAATCTGGTTTCTTATGATGGACCATCAAGTCTGGCGTTAGGCCCTCTCCCGTTGCGGGAACTGATGTTGTTACATCTGGGAAAAGAAGCATTATCAAAGAAAGAAATGCCTCATGGAACATGTTATGTCGGAGGTTTCTGGCTTCTTGGGGATGTCTCAATCCTGCGTCTCTATATAAAACAGGCATCTCTGCTTTCTGCCCGGTCTTGACTCTGACCTCATTCTTAGTTGTGAGTCTGCCTTTAGCGTGATTATTCTTCACAAGTCTAACAGCAGCCTCATAGCCAATTAGGTCGAAGACGATACCGCCTAGGTTCGATTGTTTCAGGGATTTTTCTTCATTGATTCGACGGTTTGCTTCTTCATATGCCCAGTCAATAACTTCCTGACCATCATTTCTGAGAATTCCAAGAATGAACCTGAGCTTCTCTTTCAATGTGTATTTTTTAACATGGTTCTTTACAGCAGTACCAACTTTGATTGGAGGGGACAATTCTTTTCTCACTCATCTATTTCGGATAGCTAGCTCCTTCTAAGGATATCCTTCGCAAGCTCAACTTCTTGAGTTTCCTCATCATACTTGACCAAGTCCGCATTTGCTAGATCGTGAACCGCCTTTAGAACTGTGGCGGGTTGAATACCTGTACTTGATTGAAGATTCTTCCGTGGTATTGCTGTTTTCACATCATGTAATGTATACAGAATTCTAGCATGTGGTTTCCCGTAGAACACCGTTTCAATAAGAGTAATGTAAACCGCTAAAAGATCACTAACGTCAACTTTCTCTTGAAGGGCATCCTTCTCGTCAGAAGCTTCTCGATAAAGTTCAGATACTCTTCCAAGTTGTTCATTAATATCATTCATTTCTTTCCTGAGATCATCTCGTTCTGCACGAATTGCATCAACCGCTTCTTTCTTGGATGATTCAGCCTCGTCAGCTCTAGCACCTAGACCCTCAAGTTCCTCTTTAGTAGCAGCAAGTTTCTTTGCTGACTTTTCCTTTGCTAGATCAGCTTTCTCAATTTTGGCTGTGAGTTCCGTGACTTTCTCTTCAGCAACCCACGCTTTTTCTTCGGCTTCTCGTTTACTTGTTCGGAGTTCTTCGCTTTCTCCCTGTAGAGAATCGCGTTCATCTACCATTTTCACAATGGAGTTCTTGAACTCATCAAGTAGCTCTAACAATTTCTCCCTATCAGACATAGAAACACTCCTCATTTGTTGCATAGCAACCGGCTTTATATGAGTTTCACATCATTATCGGCGGATTTTTTCTTTAGGTATCTGATATACATCGCTTTCAAATCCGCAAGGGGTAAACCAAATGCTTTGAAAGCTTCAAGCTCTCCTTTCCTCTTCTTCCTCAGCATAACTTCATTCTGCTTTCTCAAGAGTGGGTCTTGGCTGATTGCTGGAATGTTTCTGTTCTGCTGGGCGCATTTCACATCTGATTTACTCATTGTTTCCAGTGAATGTTCAATATCCTTGAGCATCCCATTTCTTCCCCAGAAATCATCTGTTGTGAGACCTAACAGCTTGGTTTCTGGCGTGGCCAAACCGCGTATATTGGATAGTTCGATTGAATTACTCTTGATTGTGGAGAATATTCGCAGAGACCATGGTGACATGTCAACAAGAACGAGAATTGGTACTTCCGCATCTGCAAGTTTTCTAATCCAACCTCTCATGTTTCTTCCTGGTTGTCCAAATAATGAGCCAACTCCAATCTTGAGATTTTCAGGAAGTCCAAGTTCAATCAAGTTCCTAGACATAGCTTCTTTCTCAACGAATACAGCTGCATCGATGTTGATGTCATGGATCTTCACATCAAATGGTCTACTTGAGATAAACCATCCATATTCCCCTGCTGCATTGCAATTGAGTTTCTTACCTGAGAGATCTGACAAAGTGACATCACCATAGAATGTTCCCTTTGGTGAACTGACAACACCCAATTCCTCACGTGGTACTGATGCTCCTTCATGACGAATCATCCTTTCACAGAGATTGATCATGCGATTGGTTTCAGTTTGTTCGGATATTTTCAGTACGTCTTGGACACTCTTCACTTTGTGCATGTAATAGAAATCTCTCAGACTCATTGACATATTTTGTTCCAAATGTTCCTTGAATCGTGAAAGTCCATATGCAAGACCTGCAATGGTCTTTGCACTTTCCACCTTTCGTCCGTCAATAAAGGAGGGTGATTCGTCGATTGGGACATACCCCGTATCTTGTGAATACTTGACATTCTTCTTGGACGAGCCGTAGTATCCAATCTCTGGAAAGACTCCATCTTCAATTGTGTCAGAGAGTTTTTCCAGAACGTCATCAATGATATTGAGAACCTTGGTGGAGGTTACATTGGATTGGCGATTCATTGTGATGTACCTCCTCTTGTGCCAAGAAGTCTATCTGCACTGATTTCTCTTCCTGTTGCAGCTGACAGTGTTTTAGCCGTGAATCTATAGTATGCATTAAGACGGGTTTCTCGTTTACGATGCATCTTTGCTCGATTTCGACTTCGAAGTTTTTTGCTGAGTTCTCTCAGACAATCTTTGAAACCAAGATCGATCTCCTTACGAAC
>JAUWOU010000047.1 GCA_030612005.1 Candidatus Thorarchaeota archaeon
CCCGAAGACTATCAGGTTTTGTGGCTAGATCGCTGTCGCATCATGCAGGATGAATTGACATTAAAACGAAAAACTCATTGATTATGTTATCTCTGAAGGAGCTTTGTTCAGACCTATTGCGTTAAGCAAAGCCCATTATAACCTGCTTTCTTCTTCATTGCATGCAACAAATAGGAATAGTGTTTCATGGCTGAAGATTTCTCTCAATCCGGTAATGGACTTACTGTCAAAATCGTATTAGTTCTAATCTTGGTAATTCTTGTTGTACTTCTCGCACCTTTTGCCTATCACTTTGATTTAGGTCCCGGACCCGATTCCATTGAAGCAGTGATTTGGCACTATATCGAATCTCCATGGTTTACAGGATTCCGATTTCGCGACCCATTCAGATATTTACCTTACATCTTTGTAAGACTACTCTTTTCTCTTCAATTCCTTAGATACCTGCAAGGTAAATCCAGTGGAAAAGTAACTCTACTCGTTGCAGCATATAGTGAGCTACATGTGGCTTTGCTCTCCCTGCCAGTATACATCTCTTGGTACTTCGGTCTTGGGATTTTCCTAGCTCCTGATGGCGACCCAATACTTCCAATATTCCTACCCATCCCTCTCTTGTTCTTAGTATCACTATTTCTAATACTGATACTACGAGGAAGGAAGTAAAGCCGACTCACGATTTTTCATGCTTACTGAGTATCTCAATAACATCCAGATGATTACGCTTCTTTGCACAGTCTAGTGCAGTTTCGCCATTGTGGTCTTTGACTGATGTATCTGCACCATTATCGATGAGAATCTGACAGGCTTTAACATGCCCATTTTCAGCAGCGTAGATTATTGCTGAAGCTTTCTCAGAGTCTGTTGCATTGACATCAGCTCCCTTTTCCAGACATAATTTTACTAAATCTACAAGCCCTCCACCTGCAGCAGCTATCAGCATAGTGTATCCTGACTCTCTCATTGCTGTGACATCAGCTCCCATCTCAACTAATACATCAACAGCTGACTTCTGACCTCGCGAAGCTGCAATCATCAGGGCAGTCCATCCTTCATCATCTACTACATGGATATCTGCACCAGCACGAATGATTACGTCTGCTGCATCTTCTAATCCTTTTGATAGTGCTAACATCAAAGCAGTCATCCCATCGTCTCTTTTACTATCAAGATTGGCACCCTTGGATATCAGGGCATTCAGAGCATCTACACTCCCTCTCTCCGCTATGATCATGAGAGATGTATACCCCTCAAACTGTGCATGATCGACCTTTGCTCCATGCTCCAGGAGATATTGCAACATTGGAACTTGCTGACCCACTGCTGCTGTAAGAAGTGGACTGAATCCGTGCTCAGTCGCTGCGTTTACATCCATACCTTTGTCGACAAGCATCTTTGCAATCTCGACTTGTCCAACTTTCGCCGCTGCGTGCAAACAATTGAAACCATTGGGCCTTGTTATTGTGATATCAGCTCCGCGGGAGATTAGTTTCTCTGCAATCGTTTCATGACCTTCGTTGCTAGCCGCCATCACCGCCGTCCACCCACCCTCATCTTGATGGTCCATATCTGCCCCTGCATCTAAAAGTGCCTCTAGCACCTCTATAGAGCTACCTGTCGCTGCAGACATCATCAGGGCGGTTCGACCATGTTCACCGGGAGAATTAACATCTTGCCCCTGTTCAAGCAGTGCCTGAACTTCATCCAGATTTCCTCTAGCTGCTGAATCAATTAAATCATCTATATCGGTCATAAGTTTCAAGCCTCATCTCTAATTGTGCCCAGGTGTAAAAACCTCCTAATGAAAATAGCTACCGATTGCATTAGGAAGTATTACCTCCTCTAACCTCTAAGATGGAATGAAAACGAAGAGGTCTCTTGACCCCTTCACTATCTACTTCAACGTTACATAGGCTGAAGACTTGGTTGCGCCGATTCCTGGACTCCCATGTTTAACTTGCCGCATGGGTGAGCTGAACTTCATCGTCAGTGATTTGGCTAGGTCTTGTGGCAACTATGATGAGTAAAACTCCAACAAAGTTCATTATTGCTTTCATGTAGAAGGGCACATTATCTCCAAGAAGAAGACCGAATGATATCAGTGCAGGTCCAATCATGCTCAGAAGGGACACAGACATTGAATAGGTTCCCATGATAGAAGCACGCTTTTCCTTTGGATATCTCTCAGCAATTGCGAGAGGTGGTACTGAAATATCAACCATATCTAAACCTGACCAAATGGAGTAGAGAATGATTATCTCAAATAACTGAGTACCGAATGGGAATAGAACAACAGTGATGGCGAGTAGAGTCCAACCTACAGCAATTGCAGCTCGTGTTCCAATCTTGTCTACTAGACCCCCTGATATCAGTGCTGAAACTGCAATGACCAAGGTTGATACAGAAATCATTACTCCATAAAGATCAAGATTTGATCGGCCTACAAAAATAGGTACATACCATGAGAGACCACTGCTAGATATACCATCGAGAGCAAATGCGGCAACTAGTAGAATAAGGAACCAATCAGAACGAAGTTTAGTTTTTTGATTCAAATCTACATCTGCTTGCTTACTAGCTGGCTCGGAGTGTGTTTCTTGCAGACAAATCGCATACAGGACAAGTACACACACCAAACCAAAGAATCCCAATGTCAGTGCAAGCCAGAATTGATTGTTAAGATACAATGATGTTCCCACAAGAATCAGAACTGCAGGAGGGATTGAGGGCAGGACCCGTGTGGTGACCATATAGGTGAGTCCTCTCCTCTTCTTTGGACTACTCTCAATGAGTAACATCGATGATGCGGGTCTCTGGAAACCGCTACCAAACATCATCCACATGTAGCCAATTACTGAAAGAAGTCCTGTGAGAGTTGGTTCAGTTGAAAGATATAACAGAGAAGCAAGAATTATCATTGCTCCACTTGTATAGATTGCAAATCCAACATTTATGACAGTCTTTCTACCCAATCTATCAGCTGCTCTACCACCAAAAAGTGATGCTGTGGCTCTAGAAACTGCTAGACCAGTGAAGATGATTCCAATATAGAAGGGAACTATTCCTACATCTGCGAAGAAGTAGGGCATGAACATTATCCAAAGAGAGTTTGCTGACGTTGTTATCGTGTTGCCAATAGACATGACCAAGACATTTCTTGGCACACCTCTGTGTTCCTCTTCCACTTGAATCGCTCCCTCCAAGCTATTAGAATCGACTATGGGACATATCGCATTTCTAGTGATAAATCAAATGGAAAATAGAAGTGAATCTGCTCAATCATACTGACTGAGCAGGATAACCGATAATCTCGGGAAATAATGACCTTGCTTCTATTTCAGTGGCACATAGGCTGAAGACTTTGTAGCACCGATTCCTGGACTTCCATGTTTAACTTGTCATGCTAGTTCAAGACCATAGACTCGGAGTTTGGTACATACTTTTTTTAAGTTCAAGTGATTACGGTTCAGGTTGGTGTATAATTATTGAGTAATGAAGTCCATCCCTTACATGTGGCTGTGGGCAACCTATTTGCGGACAGTATATCTTCTGATTGCCAGTTGATAAGAGATGACGCCTGTGGCGGAATCCAGCATATCCCCCTGTTTGTTTCAGAGAATAAATCGAGGAAGACCGAGTACTGTGATGTTGATCTGTTAGTACTCAAAAAGGGTAAAATTAGAATCATCGTTGAGATTGAGGAGTCAATTATTAGACCGACTCAGATATGTGGAAAGTTCCTTACCTCAGCACTAGCACGCTATTATATCCACGAAACTATGAACAACGAGCTTGTGGGGATGCATGATTCTGTTACGTTCATTCAGATATTGGATTCATCCAAACTGAAAGCGGATAAGACATCCAAATTTAAGCAGTGGAAAAACTTGGAGCATTCAATAAACAATATTATACCGGTCAAAGAAAGTAACATCACCGATTACAGGCTCTATTACGGAAACGTATCAGATTTCATGAATAGAGAAAAGTATAGTGACCTGGTGGCATGCATCCAAGAAGCCTGTAGATAGGCATCCAGAAACAACGAAATAGGGGAAGTCTGGAGATCCCACCCCACAAATCCTTTTTTCAGTTGGTGACGAACCTTGAGGTGATCATATATGAGAAACCTTTCCTCTTCTTTGGACTACTCTCAACCAGTAACATTGAGAAACACTTCATCTTGTTTATGAATCAACTGTGGAATGAATAGAGTATAGGAACAGAATATAAGGTAGGGCTTCAGATATCGCCTAGACTGGAGGATTCCAACACATGGTATGTCAAGTCTGTGGTAGAGGAAGCGGATATTATCCACTTTGTATGGAACATCATCAAATGTTCAAAAAGGGAGAAGTCATCAGATGTCCCAAATGTAAGACTTATTGTTTCAAGTCTGAAGGATGTCCAACGTGTGGAAGTAGCCACGGAGAAACAAAAGATAGCGAAGTAGCAATACGGGTAACGCTTTTGGAGAAGTGGGGAAAACGACTCTATGGCCACGGGATGAAGGGAATCGGGAACCCACCAACAGATTGGGACAATGAAAGATATGAGAATGTGTTAGAAATATCAAGTGAGATGAAAGACATCTGGGATAGTAAACCTCCACCCGCGACAATAGTGTATGTTGAGAGCGAAGGATTGCTACAGTGGTCTGATATTCTTTGGAATATCGCCGAAAAGGGATTGGAGCATGCTGATGAGTCCTATGATATTGAAAGATACTTGGGAATCCAAGAGATATCTGAAGATCTAGAAGGGTTCATCGAGTCTTACAAAATGGAAATTGAGAGTGAACCTTCACTGACTGTTTCTCATGATATTCGCTTTGTTGCTGACAGAGACATCCCTGATGCTTGGACACAGATGATCAAGACCGCTGAAGACCGTATCTATATTGCTTCACCATGGATATACGGTGTTGACCAATTCTTCACAGTTCTATCGGAGGCAAAGGAGAAACGCATTATTGTCAAGATTCTTGTGAGACCCCCTGAAGCAGGAAAAGAGAGTGAACACAAGATGACAGTTCGCCGACTTAATCAAAGTGGATTTCATGTAGAGGCTTATGAAAAGCTTCACGCGAAGATGATAGTCGTAGATGATAAAGAGGTCTATATTGGTTCTGCAAATATGATACCAACATCTGTGCATGAGAATCCTGAAGTAGGTATCTGTACAATCGAAAAAAGCACAGTATCTGAGGCAATGCTTTACTTCGAGGACAAATGGGAAGAAGCAATTGCTAGAAAATGGGAGTGAAGTTGTCTATCTATTTCCAATCGTCTTCTATTTCAGCGGTACGTAAGCTGAAGACTTGGGAGCTCCAATTCCGGGATTTCCGTGTTTAACTCAATAATATCACTTCTAACGATTATTAACAATGTTTAGAAGTCACAATTATCCGTACCCGGGATAGGAGTGGAGATTTTGACAGAGATTGTCTGGATTGCAAAACATCGTAATGAAATAAATGAATGGTATCTGAAAGAGTCTGGGATTTCTTCAAAAGGTTCAGTTTGGTATGAGAGTTATATTACAAACTACGTAGCTCAACATGCAATGTCATTCCGTGGGGAATCGCCCCAATATGTTTGGTATGAACTCAATCTTGGAGATACACGCACACCTAAACAACTGAAACGCCGCAGCAAGCCTGATTTATTGCTGCAGTTCTCTGATGAGATATGGATCGTTGAAGTAAAGTATTGTGGGCGTTCTCCTAATCTTAAACTAAGCCGTGCTAAAGACTGTATTGAACAACTGGAATCATATGCGAGCCAACTTAAACAGCTAAGGAAATCAGGTTGGTTTCCCAAAAGGAAAATTCGACTTGCCGTTTTTTGGGCATTTTGGAAAATCAGAAAAATACCACTACAAACTGATTCGGAGTTTCAAAAATGGCCAATTGATCGAGGAAAAAGGATTGATTAGATTATGAGTGAATTAGCGAAAACTTCTTGGAAACGTGCTATGTCTGCATTCGAAACTCTGTGGGAGATCATGCCGGAGAAGCTACCACCACATCTGAGGGGAATTGTTGGAGAAGTAATGGTTTGGCTCAAGTTGGAGGAAAATGATATTAACTTCACTCCAAGAGGCGGACAATTCGCTTATGATATTGAACTAGCAAATGGAAAACGTGTTGAAGTTAGAACCTCAATGTCAACAGAACATAAATCAACAAAAACCAAAAAATGGGGTTGGCAATTACAAAAAAGAAGCAAGAAAGAGAAAGACGGTGTGAATTATGATTTCCTGATTTGTGTGGGACTCGGTGGCAGTTTCAATTTGAAAGATGCATTCTTTTTGGTGATTCCCAGAGTAGAAGCAATGCAAGCAAGAGATATTGAATTTACTCGTTTTAAGGGAGTAAAAAAGAAGTTGTGGTTCTATGAGAATTTAGATGCTCTCAAAATAGAAACTGAAAGAAATCAAAATAGAAATCCAGAGTATGTGTGCGATTGGGAAATCAAAGTTAATCAAAATAGAGAAGACTTTCTAAAATGGTCTATTTTGAAATAGTGTGTGGTGTGTGATGATAAATGGGTAAGATTGACGAAGTTGTTGTAACGCCATGGTTTCCTAGGTACTCCAAAACTAGACATGTACTAAGGATTTTGGACGGGGTTCCTGAACTACAGTTGAAGCAAATGATGGATGACATAAATTCTCAACGGGGAACGCCGCAAGACCCAGTTGACTGGTCCGACCCCGACAAGTGGGTTAAGGAGCGGCTTTCTGGGGAATGTGCTGTATTGGCTTTGCGAATATGGAATGAGAGCAAGCACACTGTCAATCCTCGCCACATTCTGGGTATCAATAGACTCATGAAAACATACAATCTGATTCAGATTGATTCGAAGGGATATTGTTCCTTAAGCCGTAGAGGCGAGTTGTTCCTGGATGAGGACCAGGCAACGATTAGCGAGATTGACAGAAGTGAAGGTATCCCTAAGCTTCTAGTCATTCTGTCTTCTAAGACCCGTGCCAGACGAGGCGACCTACTCCCTGAATGGAAAGAATTCCTACTAGCCAAGACAAAATATAGGACTCGCTCATCTATAGTGAGTGCCCTCAGATTTCGTCTCAAGAACCTCATTGATAGAGAGCTAATAACTCACGAAGGTAGCTACTATTCAATCACTGAACGGGGGATGTCATATCTTGATGGGTGTATAGACGAAGCTCCAATAATGACACTTCATGGTAGCATAAAGATGTACAACGATGAAGTTCGAGAGGCACTGAAGACTCGACTGAGTACGATGCATTGGCACGACTTTGAGAAGCTTGTTGGTGATCTGTTGGAAGCGATGGGATATGACGATGTGGAGGTGACTAAACAGAGTGGTGATCTAGGGATAGATGTAATTGCTAAAGCATCCTTTGGAATAACGTCTTTCACTGAGATTGTGCAAGTGAAACGCAAGTCAAGAGTCCCGCGAAGTGATATTGACAAACTGAAAGGAGTTCTTCCATATCATAATGCAATAAAGGGGACAATTATTACTACCGGCAAATTTGCAGGTGGTTGCAAGAAGGTGGCCGATATACGTCCGCCAATTACGCTCATCGATGGTGATGCGCTCCTTAACCTTCTGACTGAGTATGGCCTGGGTGTCAAGAAGACGCCGGTTGAAATCATGGAAATCGATGACGAGTTCTTCAATCAAACAGATGACACGAAGAATAATCCCGATTGACACACTCTGAGTGATACTCTCTTGTTTCATTTGATGAAATAAAAGGGATGAATAGGTTCTTTTTTTTCCTGAAAAAGAAAAGAAAACATTGCCATCTATTTCAATGGCACATAAGCTGAGGACTTGGTTGCGCCGATCCCCGGTGAGCCGTGTTTAACTTGTCGCATCGGACTTGAGAAAGACTTTACAACTATCAATAGGAAACATTATCCCAATATAATAAATCATAATATCCCATTATAGTAGTAAATCGAGTGAAAAATCGTGGTGGAGATAGAAATTTGCAAATGACTAAATTGCATAAGAAACTAGGAAAGGAACTCTTGAAATGTGTTGAGGATTTGGATTCACTATTTTCAGCTCGCCTTACACTAATTCAGAGATATTTTCCCGATTATACAGACCATGGAATAACTCATAGTATCAGGGTTCTGGAGTATTTCACTGAACTATTAGAGAAGAGAGGTATACTAAACCAGCTTAGTGAGGAACAAGCGTTTGTTTGTATTTGTGCCTGTCTTATGCATGATATAGGTATGGGACCTATCTTTGAAGAAGAACTCATAGAAGCAAAAAAGAAGGGTTTTCATGTGGATATTGATTGGCGAGAGAAGGCAGTTAGATCAATACACCACGAACGATCCTATTGGTGGATTACAGAATCAAAAGAATTCAATGATATTACCCCTTGTTTCCCACAACATTTACGAAAAATCGTTGGTGCAGTAGCTGAAGCACACAGAATAATACCCATGAATAAACGTGATGAACTTCGAGATAATGAAGAATATCGATTTCTTAGTGCTGTTCTTAGAGTTGCAGATCAAATGGATTTAGATGAAGCGCGTGTAACACATCTCGGTGTTTCTCGAAGTTCTTTACCTACAGATGACGAAAAACAAACAATTGAATTTGCCAAGAGCCTTTGCAAAGCTAAGGTCTACCTTGATGACCAAGAAGATAAATTTGTTCTGAAATCAAGAGATCCCTTGGACAATCGTACTCTTATCATCGCTCAAGGATTTTACAATCTAGTTGATGATATAATAAGAACAATAGAATCAACAAAACATTATGGATGGAAGAATCGAATATTTTTGCCCTCAGAATTATCGTATGATTTCCATGTTAGTGGCCAAGACCCAGAATCTAATCATGTTCTAAAAGCAGATTACAAGAACGTTTTCAAATACCTATCAAGCTATCTTTATCAAGGCCAAAATGAAGATGTTGTAGTAATACGTGAAGCTATTAGTAATGCGCTCGATTCTTGTACATTATATAGAAGAGAACATCCAGATAGCGTATGTTCTGTATCTATTGCACATACAGGCGATGAAATCTGGATATGGGATAATGGTTGTGGAATGGCGCCTAGAGTAATTGAGAACCATTTGAAAGTTCTCGGATCAACTTATTATGAAAGTCCATGGTTTAAGGGGGATTCTACTCTATACGACATTAAGAATATACCTCTTCTAGGACATTATGGAATTGGTATTTTTTCTTATCTCCTTGTATGCGATGAATTTGAAGTGATTACGAAAACGGAGGTTGACAGTCCTCGACGTGTTCTTTTCTCACCTCACTATGCAATAACAATTGGTCCACTATCAAATAGCGAATTAGAACAGGGTACAGTATTAATACTCCGGAAATCAAGAAATGACAAAAAGCCATTCCCGTCTATAGAACGAATCAGTGAAATCGTTTCAGGTATTTTTAACAATAGTGAAATCCCCATCTACCTTTTTGAAGATGAAAATATACGTGCTGTAGAAAGGGACTCCTTCGAAGAAAAGACAGAAATTCAATGTGATAGTGATAAGACGAACATTCATCTAGCATCGCAAAAGAATGTAGATACTGATGAATTCGGCGCTTGTTTGAGATTAAAAATTAAGCTAAATTACTCTCATCCTGAAATATCTCCCGCAAATCGTGAGGATTTGTTTGTTTTTAACAAAACAATGCGGCTATCGAATAGAACTTTTGACCGTGAACGCCTTATTTCTGTGATTGATAATAGAATTACTTTCAGAAATCTAAACCTCACAAGCAAAATATCACTAGAAACTCCCTTTCTTTATAGTTTAATATCATTAAATCAAGATATACAGTCTACGAATCAACAAATGATGAAATTAGAGAGAGGTTCAGTCTGCTTAGATGCATCAATTAATGGTCAGGATATGTATCTTAATCTTCAAAAATCTGACCTCGTTGTAAACAGAGTAAGAAAATCTGCATATGACTGGTTAGTTAAAATGGCTGAAAATATAGCTGCAAATTATGTATATCAGATTCTTAGAACTCTCTCTATTCCATGGGTCATTAGGGAAAATCTACGAAATTCTATAATAATGCATATAGGCCGGAAATTCCACTATTACAAACTAAACGATGATAGCAAAGCGTTATTCCAAGAATTGTTTATGGGAATTAGTTTTGTTGATTCAGTGACATTCAATACTATCACTTTTACTGAATTAATCGATTTATCAAAAGACAACAATATCTGCATTGTGCCAATTGATAGAGTCCTTGAGGATTCCGAAAATTATTCATCAAAGACAACTACGCTCCTTCATCCTTTTCCTATGATTAAGTACAAAGATCGATTCAAAGTTCATGCATCTGTCGTTGCTGGTAAATTCAAGAAATGGTATTCAAAAACATTAGAGAATCCACGTATCATTTTTACTTTCTTTGGAGAATCTATGTACTTGAATAGTTTGGATTCCTTCAAAATAATTCTTCAGCAACTTGGTTTCGATGATTGGAATGTAAGTGCAGATAATCCGCATTGTTTGGGAAAATGATTGATATAATAGGAGGAAGATTAATGAAAAATAGCTCTGAGATTGCCAGTCAACTTATTGACATGCATTTGTCCTTCAAACCTATATCTAAGAAAGTTATCCTAGATAAAATTCACGAAATCGCTGATTATTATCAGATTAATCTTGTTCAAGCAGCTGATGTTTTCAATCTTGATCAGTATCTCACGATTGAGTTAGGTAAGTTATCAAAGAATAACCTCCCAGCTGGAAATATCTATGAGGGGGCTGGGCATGAGGATGCAGGATATCTGAACACTAAAGCTCAGAGTAATCTGCTTGAATATATCTACAATACATTTCTTAGCTTAATGCAAGAAATGCAAGAACTCTGGGATACCCCATCTCGAAGCATACTAAGTGTTTTCCCAGCAGCTAAACAATGGTTACAATTTCACCCTTCACAGTCATTGTACGACCTATTACAAACTATCATGTCAATTAAGAGAACTGGCTTCCTGCGTCAAAAGCTACTTCAAGAGAGTATTCTATGGGCTCTATTCAAGTACATAGATTTTGGGCTTACAGGGAGATGGACACATGGCACAACATATCATTCAGATCATACCGAATTCCGTCGTATAGTTCCAAATCATCGTGAAGCCGCTTCGTGGTTGGTAGAAGACCTAAGATCTGGTTCCATCCCAAAAGATGTTGGTGAAAGAACCTACTATGGTTATTCTATATTACATGGTTTCGTCTTTCCTTTGCCAAAGAAACCCATACTATTGGATAATAGTATTCGATTACGAGAAACAACACAACTTGAATTGGGACATTTAATGCTAACAAAGGAAACTGCAAGAGGTCCATTGAGTTCTTTGGTTGAATACTTTGACAGAATTCCAATAATTAAATCAAAGCCGCCAATTCTAGAGATTTGGGAAATGGAAACACCTGAAGATATAGATCAAAAACGTGCAGACACATTCTACGAGTTTTTCCCTCCAGCAATCCCTAGAATTCGATCGAAGATGGGGAAGGTGCTTACTTGTATTCGGTTGTCAAGTAGTGAAAAACCTGGTATACTAGACACATCATTTCCTGATGAGGTACCTCCATATCTTCAGTTAAAGCCCACAAGAATCCGACCTGAATTTGAGTTCAGTGAATATGAAAAAAGAGGTAGAAAAACCAAAGGTAAGAAAAAACCAAGCCAGTCAATAAAATACACATTTGGCTTGGACCATCTTAGAGACTTCTGGACAGCATATAGTTCATTTGACGCTTGTACACGAACTGCTTTCAACAAAAAATTCGAAAGTGCACTGAGTTGGTTCAATAAATCGTTTGGAGAGCCTTTTGAAGAAGATTCTATTATTGACTTAGTAGTAAGTCTTGAAACACTGACCAATTCAACTGGACCAATCACCAGTTATCTTATCTTACCATTGTTAAACGTCAAATCTGATTACAAAGGCATTCTACAAGATATTCGTCAATTCTTCAAAATAAGGAACGATATTCTACACGGATCTACTGAAAAATTGGAAGAAAAAGATCTCTTCAGTTGGGCAAACTGGGGTCAGAGCATAGTTGCTGCAGTTTTACGTAATATTGTTTTTTACTCTATTAAACATGGATTACCAACCAAGAACGAGCCACTCAGAGTAATATTGGATAATTGTATTGCAGACCAGTCAGAATGCAAAAAGATTCAAGAAGCAATTCCATCATGGTCCTACATTAGAGTGGAGTGAATATAAACCAGAAAATAGTACCAGAAATCAGTTGCTTCAGAGCCTGAGCTGGAAAGAAAAGTAAGAGATGATTTCAGAAAGAATGGTATTAGCTTCTGATTTCTTACATTGACAAAATGAAGGAACAGCTCTTCTCTATGAGAAGAAAAGAGCACTTCGTGTCTATTTCAGCGGGACATAAGCTGAAGACTTGGTAGCTCCAATACCTGGATTTCCATGCTTAACGCGTTGCATCGGTGAGCTAATTATCTTCTATTTTAGTGGGACATAGGCTGAAGACTTGGTCGCTCCGATTCCAGGCGATCCATGTTTAACTTGCCGCATGGGACTTGATTAATTGCCTTGCTGATTATAGGTATGGTCTTGAGGATACCAACATTTCCAAAGGTCATCAAGTTGAGTTTTCAGATTAAGAGTCTTTACCAAGGACAATCTAATACTTTAAGCATCTCCTTCAGATGGTTTCTCAAACACTGTGTCGCAATGTATGGAGTTTTCTCGAATTGGTGTACGGCCTAAAACTGTAGTAGCTTCCTTCAGAGCTTCATTGAATTCATCATTTCGCTCAAGTTTCTTTAATATCGTTAGATAACAGGTCCAAGCAGGTTCAAACTCTGAATTACAATCAAGTGCTTTTCTGAATGCAATAATTGCCTTCTCCGGATTCCCTGAATGACAAAGGCCTGTTCCTAAACCATACCATGCACCTTCTGTACTAAATTCCTGCGCTTTCTCATTCGCCTCAAGCATCTTTCCTTGATACGCGAGTAAAGAAATAATATGCGAATCTAAGCCAGAATACAATTCTTCTCCTACGTGTTTTCTGGATTCAAGAAATATGTCGATATATAATTCAAGATCAGAACATTTCAGATTCATAGCTTTATTTGATGCCATTGAAATGAATTCAATCAGAATATAATTGTCTGGTTCATACTCTTCATTTGACACTAATTTTCTAACGAGAATTTCAAGAATTGAACAGTGTTCATCCTCAGTGAATAACCCGGATAATAATTTCAAAGGATCAAAAATAAAGAAATCAAGTTCAACTTTATCTAGTGGGATTTTAGCAAGATCTACTAAAGCACTATTAATATCCCCAGTTTTTCCTTTGAGTACAGCTTGCATCAATTTAAAATCAGGAGGTATTTCCTCCTTGATTGATTTTATCTTCATGTACGCCCGATCAAAATCACCCAGTAATAGATAGAGGTATGATGAAATTAGTGACGGATATACAGAGTCAGGTATTTCAATGAATTCTGAAATTCTCTCTACATCGTTTAAGTTTCCATCATGAAAATAGGTGTATGCTAACATTCGAAAGAAAGAAGCACAACGAATAGTGGGCGGATATTTAATTATACATTTTTCAAGTTCTTCTTTTGATTCTTGATATTTTTTCAATGCAAAGAGTGTTTGCCCAATCATACATAGGGGAATGTATCCTAGTTGACCTGATTCTTCAGCTATCCGGAAACATGCTAATGCATTATTGTAATCCTGTTCATCATCATAAAAATGTCCCAATTCTAACCACGTTTCAGGAAACTCGCTATATTCACGTCGAATCTCTCGGAGAACTCGCTGAGATTCATCTTTGTTTTTCTCTTCTTTGAATTTCTTAAGTTCCTCAAGTTTTTTCTCGAAATCTCCTCTTAACGCTTCAATTCTTTGATGTTTGCATGTACCACATGCAGAAGTAAGTTCTTTCAAAATACCTAAATCTTGAATCAAACCACCTATTGCAAGTGTACTTCTATTGTCAGATTTCCCAAGAATAGAAACATCGGATCTAAGTTGCTTTAAACGTTGCAGAATTTCAGGTGTGATTTCCTTTTCATGCTTAATAAATTTCTTTTCAATTAGTTCAATACTTGTTCTAAGTGAAGTGAAAATTTCAGCTACCTCTTTTTCATCATTCTCTTTGCTCATCAATGCTTTCTCCAGATTCTTCTCCGATTTCTTCTAAGTATTTTTCAAGTCTAGCATCCGAGATTCTGGGTGGAATCGAGCTCCCCTTCTCTATCTCTTTCAACGTCTGAACAAGCGAATCGACCTCTTTCATTGATTCCTCAAGACGTTTCTGAAGCTCCTTTGCTTTTCGACGTTCTTGAGAGATGATTGAAGACAACGAAAACTCCCCGATTGCAAGTGGAATAGCGAGATATAATAGTTTCCATGGTGAAATTATCAATCCAATAGGATTTCCTAAAAACCAATATACCGAAAATACAATTGAATACATCAATATACAATCAATTGTAGCTGATATCAATCCAAAAAAAATTCCAACATATGGCATTTCTTTGAATGTTACTTGATTCCAATCATAATAATATAACAAAAAGAGGACAAAATAGAGAAGAATGGGAAAAATCAAAAGAACTGGAAAAGGAGCAAGCAAATCAAAAAACGGTTCTATATCACCAAACCATAGTTCACTTGATGTGGCATATAATAGAATAAGAGCTGCAAATGCTAACGATAACCTCTTCATCTTTCCCGGGTTCACAAAACGGAATACGATTTCATCCTTCAATCGTTTTTTGGAATTCACACCTATCACCCTTCATAGAGTTAGCAGATCCAGATTTATTAGGCATATCTTGTATGATAAAACATTCTATAGTATAGAAGAAATAGTTGAATTAATCAGAGTCAATATGATGCTTTGTAATCTTTTAAAATCCACACTTTGAATTGCTGGGTGCTCATTAATACCCATCACCTGACCAAGTTCATGAGTAAATAGAGCAATATAAGAATAAGGGCTCATAAAGCCCCATTTTCAATATACGGGCATTTACTTCAGCGGAACGTAAGCAGAAGACTTCGTTGCACCTATCCCCGGTGAGCCGTGCTTAACCTGTCGCATCGGGCTCGTATTACTATTGTCTGAATCCGGAACATCTTATCCTATACTTCTTTCTTCTATCGCTTGCTTAATATCCTTATCAGCTAGAAAGTCTTTGAGGAAAACTGAATTCAATGAATTGCTGATATTGCTTGCTTCTCCATTTTTAATATAAGTCAAGAGAATATCTTTCCAACAATCCTTTGGAGCAATGCCTAAACTGTATAACCTATCCATTTCCTTCATATTGGCTGTTTCTAGAATTTTCTTGTTTGCATTTTTCACACCGCAAAAGTACTTGAGGAGTGCTTTGTCAGCCAGTGAGGGATCTGGTAAAGTATCTCTGAGTTTGCCCCTTACAAGTGCCTCCGTTCCTGCCTCCTCCGCTTTATCAATAGCTTGATTTCGGTTATAATAGAGACCTCTCATTAGTGCTTGAATGATGCGAATATTCTTCTCAGGAGCATCAAGTTTCTCTACGAGCTTGGTTAACATCAAATCAGGTTCATTGTGTTTAAGAAGTCCATCGGTCCAGAAGGTCCTCATCCAATCTATGAACACCCATTCTTCTTCACTGTATTTTGGGAAGGGTATCTCAACACGGTGTTTTGCTTCCTTCTCATATTCACTCTTGAGCTCACGGAGAACAGCATAATAATAGATTAGCCATCCAAGTTTCTCCTTTTCCTCTCGCAACATCAATCTCGTTTGGGCAGGAGTATAACGGTTTTCGATGTAGAGGTCCGCTAGACATGCCCATTGTTGTACAAGTTCAAAGAGACCGTTCTTCTCTACAGAATCTATAATCCAATCTCTGAGGCTCTCAGTTACTCGAGTAAATCTGTCTACAAACCAAGACCAATTGTGATTGCGAAGCGATTCATCCAGTATCTCAAGTTCGTCCCCAGCTTGAAAGGGAGGGGCACCCATCGTTGAAACGGACAAGACTGCATATGTCTTGCGTGCGAAGTGAAGCTGAGATGCATATTCAATATGCTCTCGAAGATTCTTGTGTCGATACCAATTAGCTGCAAGCTGTGCTCCCCAGAATGCAATCAAGACTAAGAACCAGGTATCTCTGAATATGAGGGCTATCGGTATGAGTAGAGAGAGTAATCCCAATGCAGGAATGAGGGAGCTAATGTCAGTGATGAGGATTCCAGCTATCGAAACAGAGATAGCAGCGCTCCAGAAAAAGAACGGTGCAGCCAGGAAAAGATAGATAGAACCTCTAATACGCCAAAGGCGTTTCTCCATCAAAGGACTCGAAAGTGTCGCTTGTACTGCAACATCAACTTGGGTTTCGATATAATCTTTCATGTCCCTGCGAGGATAAGGAGCTAGTATGGTTTCAAAAGCCCAGGTTCTGAGAATCCATCTCCAAATAAGGAAACTGTATCTTTGAAACAACGACCTTGCACCCGCTCTTCTTAGGTAGATGTACTTCACTACATATTCATCAAGTCCGACCTCATATAGAACGAGTGACAGAATTGACACAAACACTGCAACCAAAGAAATACTCTGTGTTAGGTCCGGTAGAAGTTGCGAGAAACCCGAATCTTGTACGGTTACCAAAGATACGAAAGCAAGAATCCAAAGACCCAAGCTGAGAGGAAGAAGAGTATAGATGAGATTCTCACTTTTGCTTGGAGATGCTATCGTAGTCAGTGCCATTAAGCGCCCTCAAAAAGAATCCAACTCTCCTATTCTTATTAGAGTTTTCAAAGCCAATGAAGATTGATGTCCCCCCGATTTGGGTGGGCTGACATCAGGAACCCACATGCAGAAGAATTTCGAGTCAATGGTCTACCCAAACCAAGTGATAAAGCAGATTGAATAACTATCTCGCATCAAGTACACGCTTTACCTCTGAGATTAACTCAGGCAGAATTGTGAAGATGTCACCTACAATTCCAAAGTCTGATGAACTGAATATAGGAGCTTCAGGATCTTTACTGATAGCAACTATCAGATCACTTGAATTCATGCCAGCGAGATGTTGTGATTAGAACCAACAACAATATCAATGTGATAGCTCATTTTCAAGAAGGGATGCAAGTGAATTAGCGGTAGAAAGGAGTATGCTTGCACTTGTGGAGTAATGGACTGAATTATTTAGAACTAGCAATTCTTTCTGGAGTAGTTCTGATTCTCATTTTGATTTTCATTGTTCTTGTTACAAAGTTATGGACAAAAATAAACAAACCAATTACCAGTACTGAAAGAATTAGCTCTTATTGCAAAAGCGCATTAACACACAGAAAGAAAGGTACTATCGTTCTCCTACTACTCTTTATATCTGCAGGTTTTGTTCTATCTTGGTTAAACGATGGCGAGAATACTTTCGCAGCATATAATTCCAATCTAATACAGGGATCACATCAAACAAATCAATATGGTGTTGAGCTTAGTACAGGTTACAGGTCCGAGGTTTGGACATCAGGTGAAGATATTTTTGTATATGGTACGTTCTCAGTAAATGACACTTCTGGAAATATTGTACTTATAGAGTTTGGAAGTATCAATAGAAGTTTAGAAACTGGATTGACTTGGATAAGTACTACATATTTTGAATCGGGGCTCTATTACTTAGAGGCATACACAAATTCAAGTGGACATTTAAACTTAGTAGCACAAATACCAATCTATGTTTCAAAATTGAGTTTAGGTGTATCTCAAATTGTATCATATTTCTACCATTTGACCACATTTCTCATAATCACAGAAGCGTTGTTCTTCCCAATCACCTACATCATTATCATACTCCCTGCGAGAAAAGTAATCGATGAAATTCCAAAGTTCTCAAGTGATTTCAGTATACCTGAGGACTTCAATCTTGAGAAGGATCTTTTAGAACGAACCTATCAAACAATACAGTACCTGTCTAGTAGAACTGATTATTATTATTCAAAAAGGTCAACGTTACTTACAACTGCAGGGGTTCTACTAGCAGCTTGTACCGGTTTACCCACAATAATGATTACATTGTCATTTGATTCTCAACTGCTAAATACGATATTCTATTTCGTTCTTTGGAGTGTAATATTCATCGCAGGAGGAATCTTCTACCTTCACAAGTCGACCACGAGTGATTTTATGCCAAGCTCCTCATGGTTCTACCGAAAGAGAATCAGTGATGAATCCTCCAGTGAGAAGGAATTCGATCTTGATCTAACTCGGAATTTCTACTCATTTATTGAATCTGAGAAAAAAGACTATTTGAGGGAAAATGTATCAGAGATCGTCACACTATATTACATACTTCGCAATGCTAGTTATAATTACGATTCATCTTTTGCCTTCATAGCAATTGGTGCAGTTAATCTTTTCATGGGATTATTTTTTGTATTTGCTCTAGTACTTGAATTAGATGCAATTCTTCTGATAGCAATAGTAATTCTCCTTGGACTTCTATTATACATACCATTCCATTATGTCAAAATTTGGTTAGATGAAGAAATATCCTCTGAAATTCTCACAATCTATTGCTGCTTTAAATCTTTGAAGGATGATGATCCAATGCATGTTGATTTTCGCGATATTATTGTGAACCATTTCTCGAGTAGTTTTGGAATAATCGATACATGTCAATATAGTGATGATGAGCGTAAGGCACTTTTCGATTCTCTAACTGAGCAGACCAAAGAATTTAGGAAATCTTCGAATTGGAAATTTGTTGACTTTTCGACAGATAGCAGTCAATATACGAAAATTGCAAAAGAAATTCCGATTCTAGTTGTTAAGAAGATAGGAGAGAAAAAATCAGTCATAGTCTATCCATACATTGATGTTAATGGAAAAACACACGAAATATCAGACTTCTTAACCAAAAGTAGTGAACTATAATTCGTAATTGGAGTCAACAAAATGTCAACTCTTCATATTGTGGGTTTTGGAATCAGACCCAAAGATAACTTAAAGCATAGACTTAGTTGGTATCCACATTTTCCAGATAAGTTATTGGAAATCGAATCAGGAGATGCAGTCATTCTCAATCTAAATGATGTCAATGATGCAAAAACTATTGAAATAGTAAAATCAATAGTCAACTACATTGAGAAAAACGGAGGGATTCTTGTTGTTGTTTCTGCACCTGTTAGATGGTTTTCAAATTCTATTTCAAACTACCATTTCTTACCTTGGTCAGACCATTCAATCAAGCAGATTAGAAATCAATCTGTATCTGAAATCAGAGATCCAAGCACAGCACCATCTTGGGTTAGTGATTTTCTTCGTCTCTACTCGGATATACTAATATCACCTGTATGTTTCAAATCTAAACCAAACACCGCCCAAGTAATAATGGAATCATATCAATGTGGTTGTGTTTCACTAAATTATCAACGTATTCATGGGAGGATATTGATTATCCCTCCAACCAAACCAATATTGCATGGTCAATCTGATAATTCTTCAAGACAGATATTGGCAAATTATTTACATAGAATAATAGACAACATACTAGTCCGTTTTTGGAGTCCATCTGATTTTCGACCGAACTGGCTTGATTCTATCCTCATCGGTGATGAAGAGAAACTTAGGGAACAACATCGATTACTAGAAGAGAAGATGAAGGAAATTAATGATGAAAAAAGCATTCTTGCTGATGATGGCCACTCACTTACACAAAAAGTTACTTTAATTTTTGAATCACTTGGATTTCATGCAGAAGATAAGGAGAAAAAAGGAAAGCAAGATATCGACATCATTGATGGAGACTTTAAAGCAAAAGTAGAATGCACAGGTGGAAAAGCTTACTTCAAAATCGGGAAACTCCGCCAGTTGATTGATTATTTGCTATCTCCGGAAGGATCCAAAGGAATATTCGTTGGTAATCCGTGGAAAGATATTCATCCCAAAGATCGAGACTTATCCAAAGCTTTCACAGATAATGTTGTGAAGAGAGCTGAGGAACTTGGAATTTGTCTAGTTACAGTCCCACATCTTTATCGTGTATATTTAGAGAATCAACCAGAAAGCAAACGTAGAGCTGTTCGGAAGTCGTTAAAGAAATGTAAAGGTCTGTGGCAGTATCCCACAAGTGATTGGTAATTCACTGAAGCTTTTCATCGGTTTCAAAATCTAAGTGAGAATAAAATTCGGTGGAAAGAGTACAAAGTACTCAATCACAATCGATAGCAACACACCACTCATCACCAGTCCCTTTCCTTTACCCTGATTGGTTTCAGTAAACCAAAGAATCGCTCCAATGAGCACGATAATCACACCAGATATCTGACCAATGAATAGGAGAAAGTCCCAGATTTCAATGAAGTAACTAAGGATTAGATTTGAAAAATTCTGAAGGGGACTCTGCATGAGTAGATATGGCATCACTATTCCTCTAATTATGGGGTGTGGTTGACATCAGGACTGATGCAGAAGAAATTCGGGTCATGAATGAATCCTGTAAAGAATCCCAATGTCGTCTTATTGTCAGACATTTACCTTTTGAACTCGTAATATTTGGAATCTCCAATCTCTTTCCTTTAATTTTCTCTTCGTTTCAGCAAAGGATTTGCTCATTTGCTTACGGGATGAACTTGAAACAAAATTGGCTATAGACATGCAACGATAAAAGAAGAGGATTTATTAAAATCGTATAACAGGTTGGTCTGTATTGATGGGTTTCGAGAGGAGATAATGAGATTATCATTTCACAAGAGGTTATCTTAACGGCCTCCTCCTCATTAGGAGATTATGAAATATGGGATTCTTCAAAAACGCATGTGTAATATGCAAAAAGAAAAATAGCGAACGTAAAATAATAACAAGTGATCCCGCAAGTAATTCGCGTGAATACATTTGTTTCTCTTGTCTAAAGAAGATATTAGCGGAAACAGAATAATATACGTTAGCGAGTTGGAAAGAAGATAAATTGTGGCTATGCGGGAAAGATGAAATACGGTGTGCTCATTAAGACCAGCAATTCCGGTATTTTTTGTAATGATCTCACCCAACAATGGACATCAAAATTGGATGGAAGGATAGGCTCATTTCTGCAAAGTGGGGCTATTAGCTATTGCAGAAGTCGAACATGCATTTGTTTCAGACCAAATAGACTTCTGATAGTCCTTGTTTGGCTTCTTTGAATTATCTTCTGATTCTTCATCCTTTTTC
>JAUWOU010000016.1 GCA_030612005.1 Candidatus Thorarchaeota archaeon
CCTAGAGACCCTTGTTTCAGCCCACCCTCCCAAGAAGAGAACCCTCTTGGACTTCATACGGATCATCCATTCAGTTGTTATAGTGACCCCAGTTCCCTCTTTGCCACCTGCTATGGAGGTCTGCACTTGAATTGATTCATAGCTCTCTGCCGTTCCAGCGAGTACCTGTTCAACAGTTGGTCTGACTATCGTATCGTTTCCGGTCAATATTCACATCCCTCTAATTAGTCGTCATATTTACAATCACAGAGTCTTTCAGCGAAAACACCTCTGTAGGTTCGTACAGAATGGAAAATCCATGATTTGAGTCTTCTGTAGATTCGTACATAGTACAATCCACCAAATTCGCGCTTTCTGTATGTTCGTACAGAGGGAGAAGTGTAACTAAAAACTCCACTGGATAGATATTTTTGTAACTTCCAGTAACTGTAAGTGACCTTAATATATATATCATAATTCTAATTAGTGGAATTACTTTAACCACGATAAACCTTTCTATTTCTTCTTAACAATCAGTTTTCTATTTTTGCTTCATAAGTTTATTAATGAATATGTAATAGAAAAGAGTAGGAGTTCATAACCAATCTTGGGAACAAGAATGGGAGTGAACTCGAAAGAGATAGGTCAGAAGTTTATTAGTGATTCAGGTGAAATGAATGGGTCGCTCCAAGGGTGTAATCGTCAGCGTGAAGGTCCCGATAAAATGGGACGCCATGACTGAGAGACAGAAGACTCGCCTCAACCGGATTACTGGAAGAGATAGTAGAGTCATCAAGGCCTATCTTGGAGTGATTGAACGATATGAGGATAAGTTACTGACAGGGAAGAAGCGTACAAGGATTAATACCTCAAGACTTGAAGAGCTGACCCTCACAGCATCCAAGGGTAAAGCTGATAGAAGTTACGTACCCCATGACTTCAAGGGAAGATTCCCGAACATATCTGTGAACGAGTTTCAGGAGTGTCGGGACACATCCATTGCCATGTGGCAGAGCTATCTTGAGCGTCGGGGATCAAAACCTCTCAGAACTAGGGGATATTCCACACGGAAGATCCCACGCTTTGCCTTTACTCAACGGTTTGAGGTTGTGTATACTCCAGAGTTTGAAATTCGACACTGGTTGAAACTTAGAGATTCCTTAGATTCATTTTCAAAAGGAAAGAAACATCATGATAAACTCATGATTCCACTCTCCATCTCGTCATTCCATCTCAATCGTATGCAAGAGGGAGAGGTCAAGACAGTTCGAATCTTCAAGGACTCGAAGGGAAAGTGGTGGGCCATCTTCACGGTGACCCTTGAGGTTGAAAGTATTGATTCTACTGGAAGACCTCCTGCTATCCTTGGAATTGACCTTGGGATAAACAAGACTGCATGTTCAATCCTTCTTACTAAGAAGGGATACAGACACGTCCGCTACTGGAGACAGAAGGACAAGCTCAGACGTATGAAGGTTCTTGATAAGCGGGTTTCATCTCTACAAAGAGAGAAGGAACAGCTTATTGCAAAGGGTCAGAGTCCTGATAGAGTGACCACTCAGCTCAGGAGTCTAAGCGGAAAGCGAGAACGAGTCAGTAAAGAGTATGATAAGAAGCTGGTCAGAGATATTTCGGACTATATCAAAGAGATTACCGAGAATTATGACCTCTATGTATCAATTGGACAATTGAAGGGTATTAGAAACTCCGCTCGAAAGGGTAATTTCAAGGGACGAAGGTTCAGAGGAATGATCCATCGCTGGGCTTTTGCCCGAGTCCGTGAGATGTTAGGTCACAAGCTTGCCTCCCTTGGATTTGACTCTAAGAAGTTCAATGCAGTCCCTGAACAGTGGACCTCTATCATGTGTCACAAGTGCGGACACAAGGGAATCCGACCCAAACAGAACCTCTTCATCTGCAACACCTGTGGAATAAAACTGAACGCCGACCTGAATGGTGCTCTCAATATCGGAAAGCGCCTTATTATGCTCATCCCCTCACTGAGAGATGAGAACGGACTAGGGATGTGGCTCACTCCTAGAGATAGAGTCATACTGAAAGCCCGGAGGAAGATTCGTTCTTCTGATAGGAAGTCCGCACTCCCCCAGAGGACACCAGCCTCCAAAGGGGAGTCCGTGGCCGACTCTTATGACCAGGCGACTCTTGAGTCGTTTGCGAGGAGTAAAGACCCTGCCATGGTAAATGCTGTGGAAACACCGTCTGCTATCACACCAACTGGTGAGTGTGAATCAATGCAGCGGACAGAAGCCGAGTCCCATCGGAGGAACGATGTTCCAGTGAAGAGGGGCAAAGCTCATGACAATGATACTGACTCCGGTCAGGAACAAGCTGGCGACAGCAGTCGTGAGAAAGGTGGAACACAGGAGTCTCTTACAGTTCACTCACAATTGTAAGATATGGGTTCATACTACCTAGGTAATACTCATCGACGGCGACCCCTTTGTCGAGGTTTGAAAGTCTTGAGAATTGAATCGATTGAAATGTTGTGCTTACGTAACAATCTAGCTACTTCTTCTAGGCTTGGTTGCCCATTCTGTGACCCTTCGTGCATTATTGTAAGCGCAGCTGCTGCATTTGCCACATTGAGTGCCTGTGGAATTCTCTCAGATCTTATCCAAGCTGTTATGAAACCAGCTGCGAATGAATCTCCTGCACCTAACGCGTCTTTGACAGGCACTTCGAATACCTGAGAAGTACAATATTCAAATCCATCAGTTGCAATGGCGCCTTTCTCTCCCATTTTGAGAATTACAATTCCTGGAAAGGTCTTTGCGAATTTCCGTAGTGCAGACTCAGTCGGTTCTATCTTAAAATATTCCTTCAATTCATGACTGTTCAGGAACAATAGATCAGTATGCCTTAGAATCTTATCAAAATCGAGGTCTCCAGCTGCTCTCCCAGGGTCTAAGGATAGGATCATTCCATGATTTGTTGTGATTTCTGATGCTCGATCTATCATCATTGGAAATGAACCCGATACATGAATGATCTGCGCATCAACAACAGTATCCTCTTCAAAGATTCTTTTCTCAAGGAATTTATTGGCACCAGGTTTAGCTACTACTATCTGGTCATTCTGGGGGTCATGTGCATAGAAGAAAATCCCTGTTTCGTGGTTATCAAGAACGAGAATGCAACTTGTATCAACACCTATCTTTGTTAGCTCTTTGATTACAAGTTCACCATAGACATCATTTCCCAAACAACTAACGAGAGTGGTTTTGATACCTAATCGAGTTGCTTGGGTAGCGAAGTTTGCTGCAGAACCTCCCAGTGAAACATGACCCTTTTCACACATGATATGGTCATTCTTGTTAGGAAGTCTATCGACATACATATCGATGTCGATATTGATTCTACCAATTGCTACAAACTCGCCTACCAAACAATCATCCTCTTAGACTATTAGCGCAATAATACCTTTCTGAGCATGGAGTCTATTCTCAGCCTGATCAAAGACTACCGAATGAGGGCCATCCATTACTTCTGAGGTTAGTTCTTCGTCTCTATGTGCGGGAAGACAGTGCATTACTATGACATCGTCTTTTGCTTTTCCGACTAGGGCTTTATTCACTTGAAATGCCATCAATGCATCCTCTTTCTCCTTCGACTTTTCTTGCCCCATACTAAAGAAAGTATCAGTGTAGATTACATCTGCCCCTTTCACAGCATCGTCCGGATTATTCACAACTTCCAGAGTTGTACCATATTTCTTACTTAGCTGTGTTGCCTTCTTTAGAATCTCTTCAGAAGGAGTGTAACCCTTTGGTGATCCAACAGTCACATCCATTCCCATAATAGTGCAGCCCTGCATAATCGAATTACTCACGTTATTCGAGTCACCAACATACACAATTTTCTGTCCTTCTAATTTTCCTCTGTGTTCTTCTATAGTCATCATGTCAGCCATAATCTGACAGGGATGAAGAAGATCAGAGAGACCATTGATCACAGGAACTGTACCATACTTAGCAAGACCAGTCACCTCGTCGTGTCCGAAGACGCGTGCCATGATTACATCACAGTATCTACTCAGAACCTGTGCGGTATCGCCTATCGTTTCTCCACGGCCAAGCTGTGTGCCACTTGGCTGCAGGTATAACGCATGACCTCCAAGTTGAGTCATTCCTACTTCGAATGAAACACGAGTTCTGGTTGACGATTTCATAAAGATCATTGCCATGGACTTGCCTTTCAGAATCTCATGTGGTTCTCCACGCTTCTGCTTTCTTTTTAGGTCATGTCCAGTATCCAAGAATTGTCTTAATTCAAACCTCTCAAAATCCGACAGGTCTACTACGCTTTTACCTCTCAGGCTCAATAACAACACCTCAGGGCTGGTATATCGGCCATCATAAGGCTCTCGTATAAAAAGCTCTCCACTCGCTTAATTATCTCCAATAAGTCTCTGAGCAAACCATTCTGGGTCGAACTGCTCTATATCATCGTATTCTTGTCCAACCCCTACGAATACAACAGGTCTTCCTGTGACATAAGCAATGGATAGCGCAGCTCCGCCTGATGGATCTGCATCTACCTTAGTCAGGACTGCTCCATCAATTTCAATGGCTTTGTGGAACTCCTTGGCTTGCGAGAGGACATCATTACCAGCCAAAGCATCTCCAATAAAGAGTTTAATGTCTGGATCTGCAACACGTGCAATCTTCTTCATCTCATCTAAGAGGTTCTTGTTGCTCTGCATCCTTCCTGCACTGTCTATCAATACAATATCGATATGTTTTGCTTTTGCATGAGCAATTGCATCAAAAGCTATAGCTGCAGCATCCGCTCCATAATCCTGTTTGATAACCCGTATTCCGAGACGTTCTGCATGGCGTTCCAATTGTTCTATACTCCCAGCTCTGAAAGTATCTCCAGCTGCGATGACAACTGAGAATCCATTCTTTTTGAAAAGGTTAGCCATTTTTGCCAAAGTCGTTGTCTTACCAGTTCCATTGACACCTACGAATAAAATAGTTGTAACTTCACCCTTCTGTTTCTTCTCAGAAGCAAACTCAAGAGGATCAAGTGGATGTTCTGGAGTTAGTATCTCGAGAACAGATTCGTATATAGCTTTTTTGAACACTTTACTGAGATTCTCTAATCTTCCCGCTCTATCACCCAGTATTTTTTCTTTAGTTAATTCGCATATTTGTTCAGCAACTTCGACGGCTACATCATTCTGAATTAAGACCATCTGCAATTCCCAGACCGAATCTTCAAGGTTCTTATCGCTCAGTTCTTTTGTAGTAGCTTTAGTAACTGCGCTTTCAAGAGCTCCCCTGAGCTTGTCAAACACGGGCTACTCCCCCTGACTTGGTGGAGCTTCACCTTGACCTTGTACTTGAGCCGCGAGTTGTTGAAATTGGGAATTCAATAGTGAGGATCGAGCAACGAGTTTCTGATATTCCTCAGCCATTGACTCGTATTGCTTCTCTAATCTAGTAGTCTGTTCTTGAACAGCTGTCTTTGCAGCTTCAACACTCTGTTCTATTCTGATGCCACTTCCAATACTACGAGTTACTTTGGATGGGTCAACGAGATTTGCTTGAACGAAGATACTACCTCCAACGTTCATCAACATCTCTTCACCTTCCTTTCTTCCCTCAATCTCCTCGAGCACCATGAGTCCTGCTCTAAAGTTAGTCAGGTATGCCTGTACAAGCTCTAAACGTTGTTGGAGTAATGTAATATTTGAATCAGTGAGCTGTTGTTCAGTGTATATTTTTTGGAGAATCTGTTGTTGTTCTTCACTCATGAAAAGTCAGTCTCCAATCCAAGGAATTTACGTAGATTTAGATTTTGTACTTCCTCTGGTTTAATCTCTTTAATCTCAGAGATGGTAATTTCTCTTCTTTTCACTCTATGACGACTGCCAAGCTCGGAGAGAATTTTCTCACGCACATGAGATTCCTTTTCACCTAGAAGTTCTCGACTGAATGTAAATTTCATTTTATTCTTCATGTATTCGCCTGATGCTAACCAGATTCTCGCACTCATCTCAATCACACCTCAACTATACGAATCCTAGGACCTGACTGATGTGTGCAAGTTCTACACCTGTTGTTTCAGATCCCGCAATCATTCCATCAACATTGGCTATTACACCAAGACTAGTGTACGGGCTGCCTCTGTTGACTGTTGCAACCTCGATGTGTACTTTTAACAGCTGTGATAGCTGTTCAATCTCATCATCTGTGGCCAATGGATGTATTACTGCACCCTGGTTTGTCGTAACTACACTAGATCCAACTATTGGTAGTTTAGCTACAGTTCCTGGTACTACTTCGACACCTAGGACATCAGAGATTTTCTGTATTGATTTCGAACTGAAATCTGGGTGACACATCGCACCATTATCATTGGCAATAATGATATTCCCCAGAGCAGTCATTTTATCATCAATCCAATCAACTGGAACCTCTGCACTCTGTTTCACTTGTTTTAATTCTTCATCTGTGGTAATGTACGGGAGTAGAATACCATTAGAATTTGCCACTGCTACAAGTCCGACTGCATCCAGCGTTGCTACTGTGGACTGAACTAATGGAAGATTGAATGTTCTTTCAACTGTACTAATTCCCTTTTCAGAAATATTAGAACTGACAAATACAAAGCGGTCTGTGGCGATTCCGTAAGCTCCAACGTTAGAATCGCCCTCGAAGTTTGTTCGGGCGATCAATCTAGGCTATCCCTCCGCAAGATATACGCGAACAAGATTGTCTGCGTTCTTTGTAGCTCGAATTCTTACTCTTCGAGGGGGCTTTTGAATACCTCTGCTCCAGATTATTTCATTTACTTCTGGTTGAATAAGAATCTCTTCTGGCTTCATGTGCCGCTCTACAAACTCTTTGAGAATTCTGACTGATCTGTTTGCACGCTTTAGTCTACTACCTGTCCAGTATGCCTTTCGAAGAGGAACAGTATAGATGCGCTCATCTATAATTTCTTCTTCCTCTTCCTCCTCAACTTCAACATCGTCTGGAACCTTAACCTCAGGAGTTTCATCGTCAGCTGGTGCCTCTTCCACTTCTTCAATCTCTTCGATTTCTTCTAACTCTGGTTTGTCTTCAGAAACCTCGGCCTCTGCTTCTTTCTTCTTTTTTGACATTACGCCCACCTGACTATGGTTTCAATTTTGTTTGTCGCCAATTTCTCTGCGCTGGAGTCCGGCGAACCTTTCCTCCAGTCTTAACCACAACCCATGTGGGAACGGAGGAATTACTCTTCATTGCTTTGGCCATTCTGAGTTTCTTTGCGAGTGGCTTGTTTCGTGCCATGTTTATCACCAGTGCAGCTTTATCTGAACGTTACTTTCCGTTCACGCTCTTTTTCCTGCAATTGTACCAAGAGCGCTTTTAGTTGCTCGTCTGTTACCTTACCCCTGAGCCTTCCTGAACTCGCCAGTTGAATCAGTTGCATCTCAATTTGTTCCGCAAACTGTGGCTTGACCATCTTGATGTTGGACAACCGAGCACGTGCCTCTGCAGTCAAGATCTGCCTTAACACAGTCTCTTTCTGAGCCTGTGCTTCGACAATAGCTTCTTCTTGAGCTTGGTCTCTGAGTGCCTCTTGTTGAAGTGAAGCCATCTTTCTTTTACGGATAGCTTCTAACTCCTCGTCACTCATTGTGCCAAGTCTCCTGGCTTAGTACTTTTCAAGTTCTGGGATTGCTTTTGAGAGTTCCACCTTCAATGTTGAAGACAATTTATCCATGTATGACCTACCAATGTCGGTCAATTCTCGTCCCTGTCTACCGCGTTTCTTGACAAAACCAGCTCTTTCGAGTTGCTGAAGTGCAGTCCTGATGATTGCACCACCACTCTTCTGGAACTTGTTTGGTTTTGTCCCACGTCTCTTCCTGCCACCGTACTCAACCCGAAGTTTCTCAGTTCCGATAGGTCCGTTGAGATAGATCTTCCTGAGGATGCTAGCACATCTGACGAACCAGAAATCTGCATCATCTGGAGCTCTCTCCTTGTGAGAACCAGTTTTCACAAACGGTGCCCATTCTGGAGGGGCTATCTCTTCTCTGGACTTAAGGTCCTGAGCGAGTCGTTGTACCAATATGTTGGCTGGAATATCGTAGACTGTGGGCATTGTCAGTCACCATTTTTCTTGAAGATGAGCCACCTAACACAAAATCGGCCGATGACTTACCTCAAAAGGCTGGAGTCACCGTCTAGAGATGCCATAAAAGGTTGTCGTTGTGTTAGAGTAAAATCAGGTTGAGTTATACTCCTTGACCCGCACGAATCTTGTATATGACCCCAGTGTTTCCTCGAAGCCCTTCAAAAGTAGCTCCTGTTCTCTCACAAAGGGTGTTCATTAGCTCTTGTTTTGTCTTAGCATCTAGTGCACTACGAAGCATTCTGACCTTGATGTAATTGTGCTTCTTGAGTAACCTTATGGTTTCCTTCACTAGATTGTCCGAAACCCCACCTTTCCCAATTTGTATCATTGCTGGGTCTTGCCATGCAATACTGATTCTAGTGCGGTGCTTTTCATTCTTCATCGTGCTTCACCGTTCGCGCTTTTTGTTCTCTGATTAAGCTATGCTTGTGGCTTAAGATTTGTGAGGAAGTATCTCTTCACGTTTCCACATTCTATACAAGTCACAACCATGTGTTTTGCTCTATTGTGCCTGATACGCACTCTACAGGTACTCCCTGGAATCAGGATAGATCCACACTTCTTGCATAGTCTTCTGCTGATATGCCATGGTATCTTTGTCCTTGTTCGCCGTGCAATCTTACGTGCACTTCTCATCTGAAATCGTGCCACTTCTGGACGACTCTTTGCATTCCGAAGTGCTTGGTGCCATAGAATCTCCACTCTTGTCTGGGCTAGACGTTTGATTCTCTCTTTAGCGTATCTTCTCTTAGACAAGGGTATTCCTCTTACTATCTCTGAGCATGTTTCAAACTGCTTAAATCGTTCGTGTCTATCTCACCAATGAGGTCACTGAACAGCTGCATAAAATCTTGACAAAGCTAGACATTCTTTAAATAAATATTTGAACCAAGATTATGTTCTCTGTATCTCAAGCTGCGCTCAGGTTAGGAGTGTGTGTCCGGACCATCCATCGATGGGACCGGGCAGGCAAGCTCCATTGTTTTAGAACTGTGGGAGGGCATCGCCGAATCCCTCTCTCAGAGATCAATCGACTCCTTGGACTCATGCATCGTGACCTCATCGAACAACCAACAAAGAAACGTTGTGCCATCTATGCCCGAGTTTCCAGCCATCGTCAGAAGAAAGCTGGTGATCTTGACCGCCAACTCAAAACCCTCACAAAGGAATGTCGGACACGCTTCAAGATTCGTCCTCTGGTCTTCACCGATGTTGGTTCTGGACTCAGTATGCTACGACGCGGACTCGCCAAATTCTTCAGACTTGCCAAGAACGGTTCTATCCACACACTTCTCATCACACACAGAGATAGGCTGACTCGTTTTGGCTTGGAACTCCTAGAACGTATTCTCAATGATTATGGCATCAGGTTGGAGGTTCTTTATCAACCCAAACAGCAATCCCCGCAGGAAGAACTTGTCACCGACCTTATGGCACTCATCGCTTCCTTTTCAGGTCGGGTCTATGGACTTCGAGCTGCGGCTCACAGATCGTCATTGCTCATTGAATAACTTCCCAATATTCCGTATCAGTTTCTGTAATCAGTACAATCTCCAGATATAATGTAGATGAAAGAAGTGGTCGGGGTACTTCCCTAACAGCTACTTGAAATATCATTCTGTGCCAAAAATGTTCTTGCATTTCAAAGTTGAAATGTGTTTATTAGTAATCAGAACCTGATTGTAGTGTGGCTCCCAGAAATTCACAGATTAAATATCCTGACAGAGCAATGAAGCTGTCTAAGATTTCTGCAATGAATACGCTACTTTATTTCATCAAAAATGGAGCTGATATTCTTCCTAAGAAATATGAAACGTCACTTGTGGTTTGGGAAGAGACTGTAAGGAAAAGAGCTGAACTAAGTAAAGAAAAAGATCCAGACAGATTTGTACCTGTTTGTGATGTTGAAAAATATCTGAGAAAGAATTTCCTTTCTGTAGTCTTCAATACTACGGCTCTTTATGGGAACACGGAGACTAAGAGAGTATATTCATGGAAGGAAGGGGCAATCGGTCCATTGAATGTCCTGTTGAACATAGCAGGTGCGCACCTCAGGTTTCTTGCAATGATAAGATATCCGTTCCCTTTGCCTAAAAAAGGGGGGGTTAGAAGGACCAACAAGAATGGAAAGCAATACTTCCAAACAAATCATGTGTACTGTGGTACAAAAAATCGTCCCACAGTGATCATCACACATCCCATGCTCCCATCACTGGATTTTGTGGATGCAATTCGAGGTCATTTAGTAGAACTCTGCCGACAATGTTTCATCCATTCTGTCCCTATTAGTATCGCTTCTAACTACATCAAGCTCCTGACCTTCCGATTGAGGCCGCTACTAGACAGGTTCTATTTGGCTGGTTTTGAGAAGAGGAAACAGACCTTGGAATTCACAAAGAAATCATTGGCTACCTTAGAATCAGTGTTGAAGAGAGTCAAAGGGCAACATGGGATCACATCAGGATATCCAATACGGATGACAGGTAGTCTAGATGACACAAACCCCCTCTCTATTGGACTGGACGAACTTGTTGGAAATATCAATAATGTAAGGATACATTCGATTGTTACAAACCGTCGAAACAAACACTTGGTCGATGGAGATGATGTAGCGCAATTTGCCAGTAAGATAAACACAGCTAGGTCTCGACTAGGGACACAGATCCATAAACGGTTAGCTTGGGGGACAACTCAACCTTCCTCTGCAATGAGTGTAATGTTGGGGGGGGATTATCTAGCAAAAGACAAGACGGGATACATCTTGGCCGCCGAGATACCTGTGAATTCAGGACGTGGAAAGGTAGACTACACACTCATTGTTAGGAGAATACCCAAGTACATGGAAAACATACCTGACTCTACCTCAGGTTATTGGCCTCCCAGACTTGTTCTAGATATTAAGACGAAGACCGCATTCAATTGGGGGATCAGTGCTAAGACCCATAACTCGGACAAGTCCTTTATCGTAGACTTCCCATTTACACGAAGGTTTCTAACTGATTCAGAATGGGATATTCTCATCAAGAATACTCCATCTCTAAAGGAACAGAAACAAGTAGATGCTTATTCTGAAGCGTTATTACAAGAGTATAAGGCAATCGCAAAAGATGACCATACACCACCCTCATCAATTCTAAAAGGAATAATTCTTGTTGATGGTCATGAATTCACCTCACGCTCAAGACGCATCTTACCCAAATTCATCAAGACTGTTTACAAACAAGTACACCAAGACCTAGTGGAAATGCGTACAAAGAAACCAACTGGGGAGTTGAAATACCCTCGAACGTTGTTTGAACCTACATTTAGGTGGGCACTAAAAACTCGAATCGCAATTGTGCTCGCTCCTTTCACAATTCCGAAAGGTAGTTCTCTTCAAGACTTTCTACCTCTACCCATTCCTCTACACGCATTCACTGAATTAAACCCATTTGAGCATAGTTGTAACGGAGTGAAGCGGTTTATTCTATACCTTTCTGCTGATGGTGTGAGCTCTCCAGGCGATAGTGCAGGTTGGATTGCACAGCATTGGCATGGGTTGAAGTTTGCTTACGAGCTTGCTCACAAACGCAATTTCAGGAGGGTGGTCTGGATTGATCTTGCAGGACAATTTACAGACGAGGTGATTCGAGCTGCTACATTGCGATTGGATTTTCATCATGAAAGAGTAGTGAAATTCTGTAATGATATCAAGTTCTTAGATTTTTCAGCAGAGAAAGAGAATGCACTATTTTCAGGAAACGAACTACCTTCGGTAGACTCGATAGGATCTCGTATCAAGAACTGTGATCTCGTTATTGTGTCAGGTATCGATACCATTAGACAGATTGCTCCAAAGGAACTCGAAGGGTTAGTTGATTCGCTGTCGATACACATAGCGAAGGCAACATCTTTACAAAAAACATGCACGCTTTGGTTTGGAACCCCTCAACCCCTCGCTACTACTTCAGAGCTGTACAAGCGGCCGCAACTGCGACCATTTAGATACGATTCACCTTTACAACCATACATCAATGAGATAGTAATTAATATCCCACTCCCACCTAGAAAGGGAAAAAGTAAGGTTCCAATATATGATCATGTAAGAGGATTGGTGTCCATTGTTCCGGATATGAAAAAAGGAATTAGATGTACAACAATTGGAATTCCTCCTTTGATTGGATGGTCCAAACGATTCCTGTCACGAGCGCCATCTGATAAAGAGCAGAAGTTGATGGATAGACTTCGTGCTAGACCACCTAGCGCATTTCGTTGGTTGAAATCTCAAGGAACACCCATGTTCAGTAATGACATGGCAATTGAGTTATTTCCTTTCTTAGAGCCTTGGATACATAAATCAATCAAATCTTCTAAACCTGAAGATATCAAAATAGATCAGAATTTGGAGAGCTTAAAGGTTAAGAAGAAGAAGTTGGGTAGAAAAAGGGGGACAAAGGGATACAAGGGACCCAATTCACGTTTGACATTTTCAGTAAATTTGTGTAAACCATCCCCTAGTTCAATAAACACAAAGAGAGAGTATGGACAGACAGAATTGATTCTCAAACCGCTTGAATCAACTCCACTCCCTCCTCATCCTTCTGAGTTAGAAGATTCAACGTTCTCAAGTGATGAAGCTGCAAGAATTGAACTAATACGGTTACAAGACACCTGCAAATTATTACAAGGTCTTGCTTCAAGTTCACCTTATTTGAAGGAGCAATGTAAAGAGTTTGTCAAGGTCTTAGCAAAAGCTGTCAAACTTCCATCGATGGATATGTTACAGAAGTTTACTGAATTCTTCAAGAATAGCAGATACTTCAATCAAATCTGGTACAGATTGCTTTGGGGAAGGGATTGGTTGGATGGTTGGCCAATGCCAAGAGCTCTGAAGAGCAAAATGGCGAAGTTGCGAGTCGACAGAAAAGACGTGCTTCAGTACTATGGTAATTATCTTATTTTCATGATAGCAAGCTTGGCTGAACATTATGATCTTCACCAAACAGAGCTACAGTTTCTTTGGGAGATGGTTCGGTCATGGGTAACATTGCAGATGGGAGCAAAACCCAGAGCAGGAGTACAACCTGAATCAGAATATGATACTGCTAGTGTATATGCACAACTTAAAGCAAAAGCTACTTTTTGGAATAGAACACCATATCCAACAACTACAACCCTGTCTGACATCCGATATGGTCTACGTGTTGATGTAACAAAGAGCAATCCTGGTAACTATCGCTGGTATATTTTTGAAGATGGGGCCTATAGCAAACGGTTCGTAGCTGGATGTGTTGAACAAAGTGCTGTTAAGTTAGGGCCATTACCACTGATAAGAGCGAATACGGTGACATCACTTGATGAGATATCTTCTCTTGCAGATTTCGAGTTCACGAACTGTATGGTTCGTCCTTTTTTGATAGCTGAACATCAAGGTATCAATATTCTTTACGAAACAGAACAAGCACTTCAAGGTAAAAAGGAACTTGTTGCATTTACAAATCCATCCTCATTTAATTGGGATCCTGTAGGGATGATTCGTTATGGAACTAGGTCACGAAATGCAACTGCTAGATTGAGGTACATCAAAGTCCTCACTTTGGGGATGCAGTATCCTTCTATTCAAAATCAACTACTCCCAGAACGACCTGCTGATTTTGGTGAGAGAATATTCGAGCATATCAAGACGATTAGTATCCAGACTCAAGATGTAACTAGAGTGAAATGCAGATTGGAAGGTACAATTGACAAAGGAAGTATTTCATTCGAAGCTCGTACAAAAAAGCGGTGGACCAAGGTCGGGCAGAATATTGACCATAAGGATAGGAATCAAGCTATACAAGCACTTCTTTTACCATACAACCAAGGGATTGCGGTTCAAGGAAAATATTCGTGGGACCCATTATCAGATTTTCATTTTCGGTTTGGAGGAGAAGAGCTTAGAAAAGAAGTAGTTTCTAGAATCCAACTTGATAAGGAGGAAGGTGTATGAGATGAGAAGAATTCTGAAACGAACCCCTCTTGATCAGGTTCCTGATCTTTCAGATGATATTCATTCAAGACTTGAAAAGATAGGCATCACTACTGCGGAACTTCTAGCACATGGTTTTCAAGAAGGAGTATCATCCAATATTGGAATTTCAACAGAGAGAATGTTGGAACTCACCAGGCTTGCAAGGCAGGTAATTGGCCTTGGTGATTTCAGGACTGCTTCTGAAATGAAAGAGAAAGATGCTACTTTACTTGAAACTGGGTTCGAGTGTGTTGACAATGCTCTAGATGGAGGTTTTAGAGCTGGAAGTATTATTGAGTTACAAGGTCAACAATGGGCTGGAAAAACGCTAATGTGTTCTCATCTGGCGATAAGAGCACAACTCATCAAAACCGATAATGGTTCTGTACCAAAGGTAATCTGGTACGACAGCGACCAGAGTTACAGGAAGAAAAGAATCAAAGAGATAGCATACCGATATCGGATAGACCCCAAAGTAGCTCTACGCAATATCATTCTATTTGATATCAAAAAGAAAGGCAAAATGGAACCTGATTTCGAATCCATGCGTAGAACACTTACACAACACCATGTTTCGCTTGTGATCATAGATTCACTTCGTGGTGCATTAAAGTACTTGGAAACTCCTTCCACTCTCAAGAACTATGTCGCCAAAATAAATCAAATGGCTTTAACTACTGGCACTCTTTTTGTTTATACTAATAGGTCACAGATTGTGTTCAGCAGGAGTTCAACACCGAAACACAAACGAAATGGTCCATTGTCAATAGAGGTTGATTATGGCCTCCAATTCTACCTAAATAGAGAGCGAGAAAGAATCGTTATCACACGCGATTTTCATGGGGGTTCAGATATGAAATGTGAACTGTATCTTGGTCCTGGTGGATTCTTTGAGGATCGTGCTTCTCGAAATCTAGAGGTTCAACGTGTACAACGTTACCTAAAAAGAAACTGAGATTTTCTCTAGGATCGAGTATCCAATAACTCATTGATTTTATTCATTACAGATTCAGTATCCAAAGATGGTTCAGCTCCAATAGCAGTTTTCCAGATATGATCAAGCAACTTCTGATTCAAACCCCGTTCATTTATAGCTAAGAATTGTTTTATGGCTGTAAGTCCGGCAACTACCTGTTCTATCAGTCTGACATATTCGTATCTCACCGAAAAACTGTTCTCTTGAGCAGAACGAATGATTTGGGGGATTGTTACCTTTGATCCAAACAAATGCTTCGTTTTCTTTAATGTAATTCTTCGTGTTGAAAAACCAGCATTGTCGGTTTGGAGTTTCCATAATTCAGCGTCCTGTTCATTTGCGAATAATCTAGATTCCTTCTTGTTAATTCTTCTCTCTGCAATTACAAGAGTGTTGTCAAATAAAGGAGGGTAAAGCTTCAGTCCCCTGAACGGTTTAGTTCCAAACACCATTACTCCCATTTTGCGTATAACCCGTTTGTGTCTATCAGGAACCTCAGATGGTAACAGGGGTTCTTTACCAAATTGTGTGACAAGAAATCCCGACACAAACGTTATGGTCCTATAATCATACTTGAGATCCCAGATTGACTCAAACCTAATTCCTTTCTTCTCTTGATTTCCTTTTACTACAGCGGAATTCACTTGGATAGTTTCATTACCAAATTCATCGCTTTGAAGTATATCATAAGTCAGTCCTTCTTGTGTGATATTGTTAACCCCCTCTTATTAGAATGACATTCTGCTTTGATATCTACCCACATCCTTTAATCCTTTCGAACCCGTACACCCGTACACATATTGTTACTTTCTTGTACGGCCGTACACATATTCTGTAAAACCCGTACACCATTGCCAATTTTGGTATCTATTTTGTAGGTTACTTATAAAAGAGGTCCTTATAGAATATCTAATCAAAATAGCACTTTAGCTTCATAATATACGAGTTTATATGTTACTGTTGGTAACTAGTATAGTTCTTAATTTGTATGAGTTTATATCCCCTTCCAAGGAGAAAATTCTGAGGATATAGTTGATGAAAAAGGAAAAGCGGCGTCGACCCCGCTCGTGTAAGAAGCCTAAGGCATCTGAACAACAGACAATGGTCGATAACTATTATAGTTCTTCATCAACAACACCCCTCCAAACAACAGGATTGAAGTACCTAGTCGAATCATTCACACTCTGCTCCGTCGATAGAGAAGTGAATAAGAAGGGGAAGGGAAAAAGACCTGATCCTAGGTATAGACGAGTAAAGGCTGAAATCGTACAAGAAAGAGTTCAAACTATGACCGGACGAAAGGTCATTGATACAGACCTCTCTTTGATGGGTATGTACTTTGAAAAGTATGTTGAGTTGGTGAACCTTGTTCTTGAACGTGTCTACTCTGATAGGAACCGAGTTGATTTTCTTGGTGAGGAACTTAACTCCTATAGAGGTCAAGGATATACCTTGCTAAAGAAGGAAGATTATCTTTCTTACAAGGACAACAAGGATATCCAAGTCCAATGCTTTGAAAGAATGTATCGAAATGTGCTTGAACATGTAGCTCGTGTAATTCATTCTAACTGGCTGCGAAGGCAACTGATGAAGAGTGCAATTGAGTATGTCAATGAAGATAGGACAGCTTTGATTAGACTATTGAAGAATAAGCACATCTCTTCTAAGATGATCAAGGACGTACGAGCTCAATGTGAGAGCACAAAGAACAATGGAACTGGGTACTACCACACAGTTTCTGTCCTTAAACAATTGAGGAAAAAGCTTGATGAGCATATCCTTACCGAACGAGGTGAATCCCTTGGATTTCGTGGAAGACAGAGGAAGAGAGTGAGTAAATATCTCAAAGATGAAACAGAATCTATTGGGGCTCTAGCTTCAGTGGACGTCCTTCTCCATGAATTCATATCTGATGGCTACCCTTTCTCAATTCCTAAGATGGAATCCCATACTGAGGATTTCTCAGCTAGTACTGAGAACAGTCCGGGTCAAGGATACTGGTATTCAAAGGACAAAGAACGGGATAACGAGGTCCTCTTCTTCCTCAAACTCCCTGAACCCATCGAAGGGATCGAAGTAGAGGGGTCTCCTTACAGCACAAAGACTCTTTCCTTCAGATTTCTAGACTGGTTACCCAGAGCTGTTGCTAAGAATAGAGCAAAGGTAGAGGTTGCTGAAAAAGAAGGGAAGTATAACCGGGCTAGGAAGTTGAATTTCAGAGCTCGCAAGTTCGAGGATATGCATCAGCAATTGTTGAACACTATCGAGCTACAGCATGCAACCTATCAATACTCACGACTCAAATCCAGAAAGGAGAAGGATGATACGAAGGTGAAAAAGCTTCAAGAGAAGATCACACACCTAAGGAAAGCACGCAAGTGTGGACCTCCTCGACTTCTCTTAAGAGATAACCGAGTCACACTACAGATACCATTCCTGCCACTAACGAGAGAGATGATTGATGAGGAACTTGGACCACGGACCTATAGAAGGAAAGCAGGAGCTGACCGTGGAGTTCGAGTACCCATCGTCCTTTCTACTCGTGATGGCAACGGAGGATTTGTAGATGAGATGGTTTCCTTTGATGAACTGGTTTCAAAGAGGGACCTACTTAGAGAACAGACAAAGTGGCTCACATCCAGCGTCACTTTGATGAAAAACAACTGGGAACGAAAGCATACTGACAGAACCTATCCCGGTCACTTACTCAAGAAGCAAAGACATCTTTCTGCGATATGGAGGAAAATCCGTCGACTGGATAGAGAGATTGCCAGACAGGTCGCTTCTCAGGTTGTATGGTTCTGTGAAGAGTACGGAGTCAAGACACTGTATTTTGAGAACCTTAAGAACTACACTCCTCCAGCTGGTTGGGGAACTCTCTCTTGGAGGTTGAGTTCTAATCTCTGGTCAAAGGTCTTGGATACAGTGACCTATATGCGTCAGTCTCTTGGACATAGGAGAGGAGGAGTATGGACAGTGAGTCCAGCATGGACCTCCCAGAAGTGTCATGTGTGTGGGGAAAAAGGTGTTCGGGTTGAATCGGAAGGTTCCACTGAAGAGAAGAAAGGAGGAGAATACTTCTACTGCGAGAGCTGTGGATGTTCACTCCATGCGGATGTCAATGCCGCAAGAAACATTATTGATGTAAAATCATCCAAACCCAGTGCCGTTGCTGGGTAGAAAACCTAATGTCTAGGTTTATCTAGGTTACAATGAACGGTTTACAATGCTTCACATGATTCTACTTGAATGCGCTTTGGAACTCATTCCCTCAGAGATTTCGGCAATGAAACAGGTACAGAAACACGCAGGACGTAGGGGAAAGAAACCGGGTGAGCTGCTTCTTGATCAATCCCATCATGGGAGAGAAATGACTCGCCTAGAAAATGGACTCCAGAGGGGACGGCCCGATATCGTATTTCATTCTCTTATATCCCTCTTGGAAACCCCACTCTGCAAGAGCGGGAATCTCACCATACATCTACATCTTCAGGATGGTAGAATTATCGAAGTTAATCCCGAAGTACGCCTCCCTCGTAATTATGACAGGTATGTAGGTCTCTTTGAGCAACTGCTTGTCAAGGGGCAAGTACCAGTTGAGGGAACTCCTCTATTGCATGTGACAAATAAGACACTTCCAAAACTCATCTCTGAGTTAAAGAAAGATATCTCAGAAGCTCAGTCTATCCTTACCATTGAGAATGGTTCTAAAACTTCAATCGATTCTCTTCAAACAATATTTCCACTAGATGCCTCCATTCCGGTTATTGTTGGAGTTGGAGCTTTTCCCCACGGTGATTTTCCAAATGAGTTGAAGGAGCTGTTTGATACACACATCGAACTCGATAAAGAGGTCATGATGGCCTGGCATGTCTGTGCTGAGATTTTATGGATTTACTCCGCTCGGACTGGAGTGATTAAAGATCGATATTCCACTACTTGAACAGACAGTATGCAATCACAATGAAAAATTAAGGAACTTTATCAATATCCTTAAATCGGCACATCTTGTGCTCAGCCTTCGAAGCGGCCATAGTCTATGGATTATGCTCGGATTTTGTTTTCAGAAGTTCACCCAGATCTTTCTTTACAATCATCTTCATACCGAAATAACTGATAATTCCCACTACGCTAGTGATTCCAACAATTATGTAAAGTGAAATGTGATAGACAGAATAGGATTCTCCATGTTGTGGTACTACTTCAACTATCTCACCCGATAACGCATCAATCTTTACGTATTCTGAATTTAGAAATCCTTCCCAACATAACCAGAACTCTTGGGATTCTGTTACAGCATCAGTAAAGGCAGGAACAGGTGTAAGAGCTAATTTCATTTGAGAGGATATGATACCATTTGGTGAAATAACTTCTCGTATTGGAATCTCAAGAATGTGTACCCAATTGTTGGAATAGTAGATTCTTCCATGTTGAGGAATTATTTCAAGTGATATTTTTCCAATGGATTCATCGATTAATATTGGCCCGACTGCTTGAATAAATGAAAATGAGTAACTGTAGTTTACATCATGATTAGAAAGATATCTAGATCCTTCAGGTATTGATTCGCTGATTTCTCTGAAGAATGTTAGTGCTGCATTCTCAGCTTCTTCTGATGTAGTTATATTATCTACGCGAAATGGTGATTTTCCATAAAAATGGATTATTTCTCCAGTTATTGCATTTACATCGATGAATGCACAGACATCATTATGAGTTGTGATAGATCCATTGAAAAATTCGAAAGACCAATGTGGGAGAAATCCCGATAGTACAGGAGAATTTACGACCAAATCTTCGCTAAAACCAACTGGAAAAATTGAATCTATGAAATTCCACGCAGATTCTCTAGCAACGATTTCAGTTATTGGCTGATATTCACTACAACTAATTTGCACAACATAGGGGTTTGTAGAAATCTTAGAGTAATTTGTTGCGAATGCCCTTAGATTGTTTCCCTCTTGTACGAGTTCTCCAAAAGAGGTGTTTCGTACATCAATTCCAATAGGAGAAATATTTGATATGCTTGTTTTTGGAAGTGTGACCGAACTTGCAATTACCAATGAAGCAAGTATACATGAAACCACTACAGACAAAATTATCTTGTTTCTCATTATTCCCACTAATACACCAAGTAGGCATCAATATATAATAGTCTAACTTTTGAAATAGTCTTTCTAAATTTTGATTCGCCACACTCTGATGGTTTCTATCCATGATGTTAAAATTCCAAATGCTAGTATACACAGAAGAAGAATGGATAATGGAGCAATAATAAGGGGGAATGTTAGAATATATCCGACAAGTATCATCGTGTAAAATACTGAGTAAAAGGCATATCTTGGTACTAGAAGTTTTCCAGATCCCACAAAGAATTGGAGGACCCCTACTTTGATATCTCTTTTCAGAAAATACACTCCGTGATTATCAACTTTAACTAACTCCAGCTCTTTGAGCTTGGTAAGATGATACGATGCTAGACTGGGAGTAGAAAGCTTCGTACCAATCTGTACTTGTTTGAGAGTAACCCCCTTAGTATTTTTTAGAATATACCAATAGACACTCATAGTTTTTCCTTTGAGCAAGGCTGAAATTTCTTCTAAGGTTAGATTGTTGTTATCGTCTGTAGATTCCATTGACATACACCTTCGTCCCAGACCAGTTTATCCCTATGATTCTGATATATACAAACATTGGACTCTCTAGTTGAATATCTCATCCAATTCATCTCATTAATCTACGAGCTTATCCAAATATTGAGGTCATAGCATCCTCCATGAACACTATTTTGACTACCGCCATAAATTTTGATATAATACCATCCACTACTATCTACTATAGAACAAGATTCCTGATGTCCTTGTCCATAGACATCGCGGGACCTCACGAATACTGAAGGATAGCGATATACTTCGAATGCAACATCAAGTTCAGAATCTATTGGAGCTACAAAGATATTGATACTTCTCGTTCCATCAACATATAATTTGAACCAATCAACATCCAAATAGTTTTCACCCCAAAGACCTTCACAATTTTTCTGGAGCCATATATCATATCCTGAACCTAATAAAGTACCAGGGTAGGAATCCTCTACATCATTCTCGGTGAGAAACACATCAGTATCACCATCGATTTTGCAATTAGTCACTTGCGATTTTAATTTAGCGTATTCGTAACAACTCAGCATATTATAGGAGTTTACAGCTTTGTCGAAGAAATAATCACTGAATATCCAATTTCGCCTTTTTGAAACCTCACCTACCCATCCAAAAACGCATTGAGCTCCTGCATCTAAGAATGCCTGAGCAATTGAATAGTCCATCTCAGGAAGACCTCCGACTGGAGCCGTACCTCCAAAAGATAGACAAGTTGCTATATATGCCAACTTGGTTTGACTCAAGTTCTTTGTTAGTACGTCATCAGGTGCAATATTTCCATCAGGAGTCATTATTACTGAATGCTTCTCACCTCCAGTTGTTATGTAATTCCCATGTCCCATATGATAGTACACCTTGTCCAAAGTTAAAAAGTAAAGTTCAGTGTGAGAAGATGCATCTTTACTGTATGTACAAAGACCTTCCGAAGATGCTGAATGTAATTTGCGGTACGCTGAATATGCATGTTGCTGCGTTTCTCCGCCGCCAAACCAATCGTTATCATAGACATACACGTCCTGTCTCCATCCAATCATCATAATGTCTTTGAAAAGAATCATTCCATTATCTGCATCAATCCAATATATTTCACTAGATTTCTCTCCAAAATCAACAGAAATGACCCAGGCAAGATGAACCTCAGAATGTTCAGTTAAGACGATTGATAGATACGCTGTGGAGTCAATTATTTTCTTGTTCTCAATGGTATCCAAAAAAAGTATATCCATTGCTTCAGGAACATTTAAAGATGGATTTGTATCTATATTTACCAAATTCCATGTCTTGCTATATGAATATACTTCATTTCCTGTTGATTCAACACTTATTGTGAAATAATCATTATTTACTGGAACTCCATTATACCAATGCTTCCATATCAGATCCCATCCATATGCAGTCTTTTTAATATCCTCAAAAACAGCACCTTCTGGTAACTCTTGAATCCTGAGGAGATTATGAAGGAAGTCCATTGCTGTTCTCCAGACTTCTCTTTCAGATATTTCATTAGAAACCTCACTCGATTTTGTAATTATTGAACCGTCAAAATATGACAGAATATCAAATGAGCCAGCATCCAACTCAACTTCGACTAAGGCATGATTCGTTGTCATCCAATCGAAAATCCATATCTCTTGTTCTTTCACCTCACAATAAACTTTCTCAGCTCTTTGTAGACTCGATTCAATTTTTGGTTCAACAAAATCTCTAGCAAATTCAAAAGCATCACGAAATTCAATATCATTTTCTAGAGAAGTACGCTGAGTAAGAAGTTGACTATCAGTAATAGTGAGACAAATCAATAGAGTAATTATTAGAAAAACTAGTGTCTTCTTCCTAAATTCCACCATTCAATCCTCCAAACAGAAAGTAATAATCATACAGAGTATACATTCCATATGTAAAACCCTCCACCAATACGATGCTTGAATCTTTATCGTGGTTATTCTTAAGGATTCTGATTTCAGAAGAACTGTTTCAGAATGTACTATTCGCCCTCTAAATGGGTTATTACTTTACGATATATTTTACTAATCTTAAACATCATGCGATTATTTGCAGATAATAGTGATTCGTATTCCTCTTTGGAATGTTTAAGGTCATCTTCCTGCTTGATATTTAGTACAGCTCCAAAACCAAGTTTACGTTTATATCGTATCATTGTGAGTTGATGAATTTGTATTGCTTTCTTTGTGAAACTGCCGAATATCTCATTGATTAGTTCCTTTTTTCCTGACGACGATGGCTTGGAATGTTTGAGGTAACAATCAACAAAGTATAACGTTTTAGCAACATCAATCAGAGTAATACAAGATCCTGAAAACCTAAGATACTTTGATGCATTAATTTGTACTTCCTCAAGTCTTTCAATCATCTCAATTATTAACTGTCTAAGCTTTTCAGGGTTGAATCTCATCTTTGGACGGAAATCTTCTCCAAAAACCAGTACACTTGATTCTAATGCATACCAGATTCCAAAGTGTCCCATTCCGTTGAACTGTTTATGTAAGTTTGTAGAAGTTACCACTTTATGATCACATTGCAGTAAACCTTTGAAAGTTTGCACATTCTTTTTTGAAAGGATTTTGGTGACTTTTTCATACTTGGCGTCATTAGAAACTACATACAGCATGTCTATATCACTGTCGGCAGTTGCATTCATCCTTGCCCAAGACCCAAGAAGCAGAATTGAAAGGCAGTTTGTTTTAGTTAGGTCAATAAAATGTTCAATTTGGGATAATAGCTTACTTGGAAGATCTAATCGACTTAGTGTACGACTCAATTTATTCACATCATTATTCTAGTACATAAGGTTTGAAGAATGCTATATAGAAATCTAACTGATAGAAACCACCAAGTACTAAAATCAGTTGAACACTGAAAAGAGGACTACCGCCTTCAATTAACCTGTTCGAACTCATACAGGTGTGATGAGGCTTGTAACTATAATAGGATTGAAGTCTTCCACTAACTTGCCTTGTAAGGTTCGGCCCATCAATATCCTTAAATCGACACATCTTGTGCTCTGCTTTCGAAGCGGCCATAGTCTAGCCTGGTTAGGAAAGAGATGAAATCAAAATAACAAAAGTACATTGAACAATGAACGTTACAACTATCAACTGCTATTGCTCTCCCGATTTCTCATTGTCTGACCAACTGACAATGCTTCTAGGAACAGGCACAAACCCAATTATTACCAGCCCAACGATGAGGAGTATTAGTAATGGATAACCAAAAATCAGCATTGGAAGTTCAACGAGAACTCCAGATATTATTACATAGCTGCGTGAGGTCATGCCTCGATAATACCTATACATCATTAAAGGGAAGACTAGTCTGAGAAGGGTTATGGGGATTGCGACGAAAAAGAAGGATGTATTGAATGAATGACCTTCCAATACGATGCTTATTGTGTTCAACCACATAGCCGCCAAAGAGGTGTCTGCGTAGAACCTAATAGCTTCTGGACTAAAGATAGCTAAGATTACCAATATGATCACTCCAAGCTGAGGCTTTCTGGTCTGACCTTTCTCTATCTCTGGGAAACCAATCATGTACGCCCGTACAATGATAGCAACTATAATTGTGATAATGAGGATGATGATGCCCCAATTGTAAAATACTTGAATTGGGTCATCAGGGGTCGGAGCCCATGTTGTAACTGTGTTCTGCATAATATTGGTCACCCAAACTATCTGAGGATCACTATCCTAGGTATGGTTGAATGAGTATACTGATTTCACGGTCCAGTAGCGTGGTATTTTTCTTCTGTCCGAAATCTATCCTGAGAACGGTAAAAGTCTCTTCATAGTCATCATCGAACCAAATCCTCATCCACACGCTCAATAGATTCTCATCCATGATGGTCATGTTTCTAGTGTGTTCTTCATCTGCTGAAGGCTGTACCAGCATTGAAACTCCAGCCCAACTACTGACTGCCTCTGCTGCATCCTGATGTGAACTGTAGAAATTCAGATGCAGCCAAAACTCTTCTTCTAGTGGTAATATCCAAACTGTAAGAGAGTGAGATATCTCGTATTCCGAGTTGCTATCATAGCTGAGATTGGGTATGATAATGACTAATTGGAAAACGATAATCATGATGACTATACAGGTAATCCGTTTTCTGTCTCTATAGAACAGTTCTCTCTTAATCTCTGAATCTTCCATAACCCAACCAAAGGATAATACTCGTTACAGAGCTTTTGTGTTTTTGGGCTCAATTGAGTCTTCTTGCCTACTCTGCCTAGTTGACCTGCGAATTACAATTAACATAAGAACAATTCCCGTCAATACAGGCATGATGAACAATGGATGAAGGTAGTATACAAATGGGTTCTGAACTATCATTCCTGCTCTTACAAACATCGTGAGTTTTGGTCGGTTCTCAACTGGTCCATCGAAGGAATCTAGCACGATCCGCGTATCCTGTTTTGCGGTGATTGCAAACCCAATGATGCCATACAGGAGCTCTTGTGTCAAACCTCCTGGACCAAAGATACGAACTGAATAACTCCCGTTTGAATTGACTGGCAAACTTGTAAATGGTACTGGCTCATAGGGGGGCATACTTGAGTAGGTCAAGTTATCGAAGTCTGTTGCAAACGGATCCCAGAAATCATCTGCGTCAATAATATGTAGCTCAATTTCACCCATAGATACAACACCGCAATGAAAACTGAAGAGCACGTCAACCAAACTCCCACCTCCTGGTGGAGGTATGTAGAAGAATTCGAAGAAGCCAACCTCGGAAATTTCCTCAGAACCCTGTGAATAGTTACTGACTCTGAGGAAGTGCTCATTGGAGTATTCTTGTTCGTAACTAGAGCTTACAAATGTGTCTTCACCAGAATCAAGCTCCACTATACCTCTAGGGGGATTTATGTAGATGAAGTAGATGCCTAGCAATAAAGGCGTGAGGAAGAGGAATACGATCACAGCACTAGCAGCGATCTGAACCCGTTTAGAGATCAAGTCTAGTTTTAACCGGCGCAATGAAAGTGTTCTTGGTCCGATAGAAGGTGGAATCCGGCAAGCACTCTCAACGGAGCTCATTTTAATCCATTCCCGTTCATCTGTCATTGTCGCATCAACTCCAATTCAATCGCTCCATAACATTGTCAAAAAGATGAGCTGCTGCTTCTGTAGGGGGAATACTATTAGGTATCTGGACTTGCCATTCCTCAGCAAGTACCTGTAATATTCTATGACATTCATCATTCTTCTCGCATTCCTCGCAGGGTCCAACGTGGTCAAACCACGTATTGACACCATATGATGGTGAATATGTAATATACGTCTTCGACTTATGCATAGGAGAGTAGCCAATGGCAAAACCATACTTTCCACTAAGATTTGAAACCTCGATCCTCATGACATTGGCAGTGTTTCTGAGTAATCGTTCTATTCTTTGCTCTGCGATACGTTGAGCCTTGCTGATGTAAGGTCGAGAAACCTGCAGTTTCTCTGCTATTGTAGACGGATTGGTCTTCTGACGTCTCTTGAGCCAGATGATGTCCTGCTGTTTTGTTGGAAACCGTAATGACCTTAGCACTTCATTCAACCACACAATGAGTTAACCATATTCTGGTTAATTATCATAATAAGTTTTTGGTCTCAAATTCCGTTCTAGAGGACAATTGAAAGCAGCGCTTAGAATGAATCCGATTCAGTCTTAGAAATAATATGGCTGAGGGAGAGAATTTCAGATTCCGAGCTAGGATTCAATCACTATTCATTGATTCGAAAATAGAAGGAAATACCCGAAATCAGGCCGCCTATAGAAGATATTCCAGTTAGGATGAGTACATCTTCAAAGGTCATAGGTGTTGTAGCAACTGACACCACGATGCTATACCAAAAGAGCCCTGTAACAATAATCAATACGCCAAATATTATACCTACCACTCGAATATCTCGTTCTTTCATGAGAAAATCTTCTTTTTCTCTGAATCCAATCACCTTTGCAATCCTTGTCAACATTGAATCTGAGGAACCTCCTCCCAATATTGAAACTCCATTCCTTTCTCCACTATTAGGATCGAAGCCTTCCACTGACCTGTCTGTAGGTTCTCTCTATCATAACTCTTAAATCATAACCGCAGACAATCGACTTTCGATGACTGCGGCCATAGTCTAGTCTGGTTATGATCCGAGCCTTCCAAGCTCGTAACCCGGGTTCGAATCCCGGTGGCCGCACCAATTTTCTACCTGGACTGCATATTTTTATGTTGGGACCGACTCGTCACCCTACTATTACGGCGATTACTATGTATCTTGGAAAGTGAAAGAGTAATGATGAAGAAACTTTTTGGGAGGTCAACTCCCAAGTTGCTAGCTTGGGTTGCCCTTCTCATCATCTTGACTCCGACAGTTTCTGGCGTAGTCTTTCCAAGCACTACATTCACTGGCTCATCCTTCATCCCTGCACAGAGTGAAACCATTTGGGAGGTTCTGGACCACGACTATGTAGTTGATAATGTCATTCCTTGGGATATCGCCTTTGTCAACGAAACACACGGTTGGGTCTTGAGCCAAAACCGGACAAGTTTCGCACATGGTATCATCTTGAATACTGTGAACAGCGGTGACTCTTGGCAACTTCAATACTCCAATGCTTCTCAGAGCTTTTCTAAGATTGCTATTATTGATACTGATACTCTTTGGGTGAGTGGTACTGATGGTCTATTCTATACTGAAGACTGTGGTCAAACATGGAACATGATTGTGGTCGAAGGATCGAGTACTGCGTTTTATGACATATTCTTCCTCAATGAAACACACGGTTGGACTGGTGATGGTGAAGACATGTACAAGACCACTGATGGTGGTCAGACTTGGCAATCAGTATTCTCTTGGATCTCACACGACAAAGCAAGAAGGATTCATTTTATCACAGATCTTGAGGGGTGGGCAATTGGCTTCTATGGACTCTACCATACTACGGATGGTGGTGATACATGGGAAGAGCAGTTTGAATACGGTGGCTGGGCAATATCCTTCGTGAGCGATTCTGAAGCATGGGCAGTGTCAGATGGGAGGCTCACACACATGACAGATGGTGAAACGTGGGTGGAACAACCAATCCCTCGCTCATCTCCCATTTCTTCGGTAACACCTTACTTCACTGACATCTTGTTCTTGGATGCTGACAATGGGTGGTTTGTGGGCGGCGAAACCGAAGTTGCCTATACACCCAATGGAGGTAGGGATTGGTATGCACAGGATTTTCCTCACGATACTCGGGTAACAGCAGTAGATTTCATCAATGTCACTCATGGTTGGGCTGCTGGATCGGGAGGGTATATCTACCGCACAACACAAGGTAACAATCTCGGCACACGACTCTGGACCGGAATGACCGATCCCATTGTCTTATCGATTGTTGGAGCATTTGCAGCAGTAGTGTTGATAATCAGTGGATTCTTCATTCGTCGCCGAAGAAGGAAAGCAGTATATCGTTTACCTGATTTGGTTTCGGAATCTCCCAGAATTGAATGAGTTAAAATTCATTTTCACAGAGTCAATTAGAAAGACCAACCAAGATACAATACTTCCAAGCTTCCGAGGCGGGTTCAAATCCCGCTGGCCGCACCAATTTGGTTTCTTATTAGCTAATCTTGCTTGCAACACGTTCTGAAAGGGCTAGAGCATCTTCGTCACTTGGATTTCCCTTTAGGTATTCTGCTATAGATGTGGCAGCGCCTACAGAATCCCCCTGTTGTTCCCTACAAACTGAGGAATAATACAGAGACCTGGTATGTCCGGGCATGACTTTGAGAATATAGTCTAGATATCTGAGGGCTTCTACCCACACCTCTTTTTCAATCAATTCCAGAGCGACTTCGAAATTCCTCTCAGTAATGGCATACAACCCATAGCGGCCCTGGTATCTGTACCATCCATTAATTGATTTAAAACCATAGACACCCAAAGGAACAAAGAATCCGAGAAGGAGTGCAGTTACATCATCCCATGGAAGATATCCCCATCGGGATAATGCTAAACAAGTTAGGGCTGTGAAGACACTATTTGTGAGATACCATATCGCTTGCCATTTTGGATCACTTAGAGTCGCATTTGTTAATTCTCTCAGGTTCACAAGTATCACTCAATCGTACCCTACTAATTATAGTAAAAAGTAGAATGATTTGCGCTATCTGAATGCTATATTTCTCAACTGTTTGATTCGACAGCACAATCCTTTTGTTACCACCAATAAAACGTTCACCTACGAGGACTCTTCATGGAAACACTAAAACACAATGGAATTCTTGTCATTGAACCTCCACAAGCACGTGGTCTAAAGATAACTGCGCGTGGGAGAGAGATAATCTTGTCTCAGCTCCAAGAAGAGATGGCTGTGGCTTGGGTCAAGAAGATTGGAACTCCATATGTTGAAGATCCTGTATTTGGACGGAATTTTATGACAGCTTTTAGCAAGGCTCTCGGAGTACGTCCCGTTTTGCAGATCGATGAAATAGATTTTGATGAAGTAATTCAAGTAGTGGGGATGGAGCGTGCAGAGAAGGAGAATATGTCTCCTGAAGAGAAAAAAACAGTACGTGAAGAAAGAAAAGCCATCCTGGCGGAATTAAAGGAAAAATACGGATTCGCAATTGTAGATGGGGAGCGAATGGAACTTGGTAATTACCAGACTGAACCTTCTGGCATCTTCATGGGCCGTGGAGAGCATCCCTTGAGAGGAAAATGGAAACAGGGTGCCACTCAGAAAGACATCTCATTGAATATCGATCCTGAAGCTGCGAAACATCTTGAAGGTGATTGGAAAGAACTCTGTTGGGCTCCTGAAACCATGTGGATTGCCAAGTGGATGGATGAATTAACTGGCAAAGTGAAGTACATCTGGTTACATGACAGTACTCCCATCAAGCAAGAACGTGAAGCTGCTAAATTCGTTAAAGCAGTGAAGGTTGAACGCAGAATCGATGAAATCCGCGAGCACATCATGGATGGGCTCACCTCTGAAATACCAAAGCGTCGATTGGTTGCAGTAGCCTGTTACTTGATTGATAATCTAAGTTTGAGGGTTGGAGATGAAAAGGACCCGGAGGAAGCAGACACAGTTGGAGCAACCACACTCCGTGCAGAGCATTTGAAATTCAAGGCTACCTCAATTGTCTTTGATTTCCTTGGAAAAGATAGTGTTTCTTGGCACAAGGAGATAGAACCTCATCCTGATGTTTACACAGTACTAAAGGAACTTCATGATAACGCACTTGAACGAATTGAATCTTTCAAGGGTCGAAAAAGCAAGAAGACTAGGGCTGACTCGAAGAAGCTTGCCCAGATATTCCTGAGCGTTAACAGTACACATGTCAACCGATTTCTGAGTGAAGTGTACCCTGAGCTCACAGCGAAAGTTTTCAGAACTTATCATGCATCAACAATAATGCGTGAGGAACTCAAAACAAGCAAGGCAAAGAAGACCGATCCTGAATTCATCAAGAAAGCAGCCTTCAAACGAGCTAACCTCGAAGTTGCCCGTGTAATGAACCACACAAAGCAAGCTCCAAAGGGCTGGAATCGTAGTGCTGATAGATATCGCGATAGAATCAAGAAAGCTGAAGTCAGGGTACAGAAAGCTAAGATCAATCTGAAGAATCAGCAATCTCGTTTTAGGAAGATAAAGAAGAAAGAAGCTAGTGATCGTGCAAAGAAACAAGAGCTGATTAAGAAGAAGAAGGAAACCCTTGAGAAGTATAGGATATCAGTTGCATCATGGCGTGAGCGCCGCGATAAAGCAAAGGCCACTCGGGATAATGCCCGCGGTCAAAAGAGTCGCACAAGATCAAGTAAACGTAAAGGTAAGAGTACCAAGAAGGAGCGATTAGAAGAAGCTCAGGAACGTATCGAGCGGTCCAGAGACCGACTTGACAAAGCTGAAAATGGCTTAGTTAGTGCACGAGAACGCTATCAGAAGAGTAAAGATTCCCTTGAAAAACAACAACAGGCTCTAGCTAGCTGGAAAGAATCTTCAGCTAAGCGTATCGCTGCAGGTGAGAAGTCTGTAAAGACTGCCAAAGAACGAGTGACAAAAGCGGAGCATGCAAAGAAGAAGATTGAGATTGATTTCACTCTTGCAAAGGAAAGCCGGACTTGGAATCTCGGTACTTCTCTGAAATCATACATTCATCCTAAAATCATATACAAATGGTCTCAGAGAGTAGACTACGATTGGAGAAAAGTTTACAGTAAAACCCTTCAGAGGAAATTCGAGGGTTGGATTGACAAATAATCACGGTGGACTGAATTTCACACTAACATCTTCAATACTTTCACCAATTACGAGTGGGTCAAGTACTCCAAGATTATGTTTACTTGATTTCACTAGATGGCCAACATCCAATGGTTCAAGCTCAAAGATACGCGTCATTGTGGCATCTACTGATACCGGTTGCCTTCCCAGAATGAAAGATCCAATTCTGTGTTTTTTTGGACCATTCCAGTCCTCAACACCTACTCTTGCATCTACAATATTCAGTTCAGGTCTGAGAATGCGTGCAAGATCTGTGATAATTTCATGGATTTGTTTATGATAGACTGACATATCCTTTCTCGGAAGAACACCAAACAGGTTCTTCAAAGCCCCAGTGATATATGAGAGTTCATGGGTTTTTGCTACAGCTACTGAAATGAAATAATGGGGACTTGTGAGGATATCCGGTAGTTCTGGGTCCTTGAAGTATTCCCCATCGAATGAAATCTTTGTAAGCGGTAAGCTAGAAAGATTTACAGTTGCAACATCAAATCCAGAACTTTGCTTGTTCTCACAGAACTCAGCATATCCGAATTTCACAAAGACTTCTTCCGCGTTCTTACTTTGACTGTCTGATTCAATAATCTTGATTGATAGTTTAGAATCTATTTCAAAAAGTAAGTCGATTATTGCTTTGACTACTTCAATATCTGTTACAGAGTGACCTGTTCCATCCTTAATCGTACAGATATTCGGTTTTACCAAGACTGGTGATTTTAGTTCTCCGAAACCACCTATATGATCAAGACCCTCTTCGAGTGTACTTCGAATATCTTCTCTGTATTTGACAAGAGCAACTGAGTCCAAGTTTGGTTTCCTCAAACTCACCCTAACTAAGTGCAACTAAAGTACTCTTGCACCCAGGTAGTTATTCGTTTGGTCCTGAATCCTCAATCTTTGGTATCTTTGTTACTGACATATACTTAGATACTTCATCAACTAACCCATGCATAAGATCGCAGAGACTCTCAGGGACTGCTAGATTCCACCGAGCTCTCATCTTATTCATGTCATAACGCACCCGAATGAATGAATTCATGTCAATCTCATCCACAATGAGATGGGTGTCTTTTCCAGCAACATCTATTATTTCATCTTTCCGAGTACCAAGTCCCTCAGAAAGATAGTAAGTATACTCGGGACCAATATTCTCCATTTTCTCTATAGTAATCTCTATCTCCATCACAGGTTTGGTCGAGGTTACTGCAAAGACATGAATATCATCAATAGCCTTCAGCATCTGACCCTCTCCAACCTTGTATTTGACTATAATTGACGAAACGATGTCACATCGCTCGAGTTTTTCTAGCACATCAGATTTGTCTACATATTTGGTGATCCGATAATACAATGGATTTTTCACAAGTTTACTTTTCATTGATATTGCTTTGAATGCGAACCTGAATCCAACTATGTACAGAACGACAACAATAATTCCTTCAATGAGAAATGCAATGGTGGGGCCAACACTTTCAATTCCGAAAAGAACTCCCCCTCCTAAGAATACTGAAGTAATAAAAATAATCATTAATCCACATCCATAGGCTGGGTGTCCTCCCAGTACATCTGTTTCAAAATCCCCCTCATAATACGCTTGTCCAAAATCATCTAACGCTCGGATATCTTCTGTGAATTCTAGTCGATCGGGGTTAATTCTGGTTGCCCTCTTTTTCATAGCTCCAAAGAATCCCCCTATAAGACATGCACCCACTGGTGCAAAAATAATCATAAACATAACCTCTGGTTGATAGGGCGGTTCTCCTAAAGTAATACTAAAACTTTGTAGTATGAAAAGGCTCACGACTACAACGAAACCAATAATCGAGTAGAGATTCCATTTTCCTTGACCTCTAGTGTCTATTTCCTCGTACATACCACGCGCACGCTCATTCTTCTCGAGTTGTGAAAGAAGTTAAGGCTTGCGAAGAAATTCAATTATTCTGTTTAGTTAATCTGAGTTTAATTCCAAGTTGATATGCTTCTTCTAGCATCTCAGGTTTAGAAGATACGTGGAAATCTTCACGGCTTTCTGTATCCATAGTACAGACCGCTAGAACATTCAGTTTGAACCTGAAGTAATCTTGTACCATCGACGCAGTTTTTGAAGAAGCCAGTATGGAATTGCTTTTCAATGTGTAAATAATTCTCGGAGTTGGTATATTTTGACAGACATGTGGAAGTACAAGGGTCCGATATTTGACGCACATACACACATCGGAGAACCAGACACACTTGACAAGATGATCCAAATAGAAGATAAATTTGGGATTACTGCGCAGATTGCAATAGTTCACTCAAAAGATGGATTCTTAGCCGCACAGGACAAATATCCTGAACGGTTTGTATTTGCAAAATACTTGTCACTTGCTGATATCGCTCATTACAAAGTAGAACCAGTAGTAGATGATATAGTTCGAACTAAAGATGAGGGATATAGTCTGGCGAAGACTTGGTTTGGCCCACGATGGAAGGACTATATCGAAGATGTTCCAAATGGATTTCGGATTGATAGTCCAAAACTCGACCCAATCTTTCAAGCTCTAGAGGATAATGATTTACCATTACTGATCCACGTAGCTGATCCGGACACCTATTTCGAATTACACTACCAAGACACCTCAAAATATGGAACAAAGGAAGAAAATCTGGTACAAATGGAGAATGTAATGGAACGCCATTCGAGCGTCGTATTTCATATCCCCCATTTTGGTGCTCAACCTGAGATTCATAGACTTCCCAACCTCGCTAGTTGGTTAGACCGATTCCCCAATATTGTCATTGACACTGCATCCTCAAGATGGATGGCTCGAGAACTTAGCAAGGATACAGAGAAAGCTCGTGAATTTCTAATCAAGTATGCTGATAGAATTCTCTTTGGAACAGATCTCTCCTCTGGTCGTGGTGATCATGAGTACTATGGTGGACGGTATAATGCTCAGAGAATCTTGTGGGAAACCAATCTCTTAGATGAACCACTTCCCTTTGAAGATGCAGACACAAAGGACTCTGGTGGAACATTCATCAATGGCCTAGATCTACCACTAAGGGTCCTTCGAAAACTTTACTGGGAGAATGCCATCAAGATATACGGAACTCCAGAATAATACTTATGACTTCGAGTTTGATAATTCTCACATTCTAAGTATTCATAGGTACACAAGCAATATGATAATCCAAGACATCACTATGATACTTATAGTGATAATGTGGGAATTAAAATGGACCGGAGCATTAAAGTCGTAATTGGTGCTGGAGTCATAGTCGGCGTGGTAGTGCTAGCAGCATTCAGTGTGGGTCTACTTACACCTGCTAATCCGAAGGAATCACCGGAATTCACATGGATTACACAAACAAATGATACTTTGACATATCAGATTACGGTTTATCGGGGTATCCATTTCACAAGTGAATCAATACCAAGATATGACAACTTGAATCATACTTTCATCACATTGAATATCACATCGCTTGTGGATGTTCAGGAGATTGATGACGAGTCACAATTCACAATGATGGTCGAAACTGAGAAGGTTTCTATTTTACTTCCAGTACTCCATGAGAATGGTTCTGAGATCACTGTTCCTGATGCAGAATTAATTAGAGGTATTGTATCAAAGTGTATTCTCCCAGTAGGCGGCTGGTCTTTCGTTGATGACTACTATTATGATTTAGACGATCCTGGGGACTATTCGTTTTCATGCAATACGTACTTCTCCTTCATAGAATCAGATTCCTTCGTGTTTGGTCATGTGCAATTCAATATAGACGCTGGAAAAGGTTGGCACAGCACGATGAACACCACAACAGGACTGCCATCAATAATTGATTGGTGGAATCGTGACTTTATAATTCATAGAGATTATCAGATTGTCATGACGCTAATTCCCTCATAGATTCAATTTCCGAAAGGTATTTCATTATCTCGAATTAGAAATTGTTCAATTGAAGGAGTAGGAGTTTCGCACATGAAAGTAAAGAATTTGAATATCATTACTATTACTGCACTAGTATTTCTGTTAATTGTCGGAGCATTCTCTATATCTGTATCTGCAGCTGTTGCTTGGTCTGATGATTTCAGTGATGGAAACTACGAAGGCTGGACTATTCTAGGAGGCGGATTTGATACACCCGTTTCTCCCAAGTATAGTCTCACGTGTAGTCCGGCGGGACTCAGCATGATATACCATCCAAGTACACAATACCATGGAAGCTGGTTATTCGAGTTATATGAAGATGGAACTGATGAAAGAGAAATTGAGGTCCTTTTCATGGCAACAGGTACAACCTTGCAGGATTTTGAAGGATACTCAATTCATCTACGATATTGGGGATCCGATTATGATGTTGCACTCTTTCGGTGGAACTATAGTTCAATCTTTGACGTGAGTATGAAAACGCCGCTAGACCAATATGATATTTGGACTTCTGGATCAACCCTGCCCGATCCTGGTTGGCACTGGTATAATGTAACAAGAGATTTGGATGGTAACTTCACTGTTTCCAGAGATGATATTATAATCATCACAACCAGCCCCGAAGTTGAGGAGTTTGAATTCGATGGTCCGAACAACACCTCGGACAAGTTTGTTGTCAAGGCTGAAGAATACGCTTCGATAGATACTATAGTTGTAGGGACTGATTTGCCACCAATCACAACTGAAACAACGAGTACAACTTCGACTACAACATCGACAACAACATCGACAACAACTTTGACTACCACTACTACGAATGGAACTCAACCAGATCTGACTTCCTTACTACCAATCATCGGGATTGGTGCTGCTGCAGTCATCATAGTTGTCGTTATCATCTTGAAGAAAAAATAAGATGATCAAACGTTGGCGCAGGGAATCATCACGTTTTCTGGACAGAAGCTAAAAACAAGGAAAAAAGAGCTCTTAATCTAAGAGCTCCTGATTTCTAAGTTCTCATTTCCTTTACCACGGGGCAATGAAATGATTCTTAGTGTCGAGCCTAATCATCCATGGCTCTACTGGAGGCTTCTGTGGGTTCAATCTGGTGATCCAAGGTTCTACAGGCGGTTTTTGGGGATTAATTGTTACTTTGTTCATTGTTTATTACCGTTATTCTATTCCAGTTCATATCAGAAGTTAGACTCGCAAATTCATATGTCAGTTATTGTTTAAAATCAAGTCTCAAACCAGCAAATTCCTCGTCAGAACCTAAGGTGAAAGTTGGTGAGTATATAACTACTGGAAATCTTAGCTACAGTCTATTCAAACTATGAAAAGGAAAAGTGGTGCGCTCGCTGGGACTTGAGCTCATCTTGGATAAAGAACCTTCACTGTGGCTTCGATTGCCTGTCTGATTCCTCCTTGCTTGTATCCCAGCTCCTCAACTGATGATGTTGGATCGAAGTATAGCTCATTTGATAGGATGTCTTTAAACACATACTCTAGGTCCAAACCCGACTCAAATCCCCTCTTCTTTTCTCTTCTCTTCATCCATTTTCCTATGATTGTTGCTAGACTTGTTGGAAGCGTAATAATCAACCGTTTCTTTAGACCCATTGTATCAAGAACGATTCTGAGCATATCTTTGTATGACATATTCTCATCACCAATGGGATATCTCATCCCCGGCTGTCCATGTTCCAGAGCTCCGATAATAGCTTCTGCAACATTTTCTACTGCAATCATATTTGTGCCTCCTCTTGGGAAGAATACGACCTTCATACCCATTACTCTATCAAATAGAGCATCCTTCCAAAGTGGTATTCGCTCAGGCATTGTACCAAAAATGTAGGGGAGTTCCATCACCATGACTGCCATAGTTTCTCCTCCCGCCTCAATCACACTTGCTGCTTGCTCAACTCGGCATTTGATATAGCTGTGTCGTTCAGTCAGTTTCTTGTCTGGCCATATTCGATCGAAATAGGAAAAGTAAGAGTTCAATACTGTGCATCGTTGAATTCCAGCCTCTCTTGCAGCTTCAATTACTCTTGTGCATGCTATAACAAGTCGGTCGTGAAAGAACTTGTATGCGGGAGCCTTGGGCGTGATTCGGTCATCTGGACCCACTGCATATACCATCCCATCATAACCCTTGAAGAGTTGCACCAGTTCTTCGAAAGTCATCTCGAAGATATTCTCATATTTCACAGTCACATCTTTTGGAAACCAATCTCCGAGTTCAATATCCGGAATTGAGATAGAACTCACTTCATGACCTCGCTTCAAGGCCTCAAGTATAGAATGATAGCCAAGGAAACCTGTCCCACCCACAATGATGATTTTCATTATCAGTCACTATAATTTCTTTTGATGAGCAATAACTCTTTTCACACTATCGAATGGGCATCTAAAAATGGAAAATGGTGCGCTCGCCGGGATTTGAACCCGGGCCGCAAGACCTACGAATCCTCTGACCAGTCCTTGACTATATTACTCACTCAAGAGATGCCTATTACTACTGATTTGTCCTCATTCTTCGACTTTTTTGGAGCATAGTAAAATGAACCTATAGCAAATGGTATTGCCACCAATAGAGAGCTTACTCCAGTTGAGTCATCATACCCCAGCCAGCGACTGAACATACTGATGTCCATTCGCGCATCCCCATAATTTGTCTGCAAAATGATATCAATCGATTGATAATATGATGAAGCGATTTCAACAGAGATCATAAGACTTGTTACATTTCTTGCTTCATAATATGCAGAGTAATTCTCCCCATTATACCATGCATTCCATTCAGTTCCGTTGAGGACTATTATATCAAGAGCCCCCTCTGTACAAGCAAAGAAGATGTCTATTGATCGATTGAAGGACCTCCAAGGAAATCTGGCATGAAACGGTGCAGTCAGATTATCCAAGATTCCAAAATTTGATCCGGTTAGAATCAACTGATCCATTTCGTATGGAACTATGAATGAATGCGCAGAACCTACAATGAACCCAATACATACAAACGCTAAAACAATCGAAACCCCGTTTCCCCTCATGGTCATCAAGCATGATAAAACTCAGAAGAATTTGAACTCATCGATTTTCTATTTTTTACAAATGATGACTCATTGTTTTGGCATTTTTCTATAGGAAGAAAGAATGGTGCGCTCGCCGGGATTTGAACCCGCGCCGATAATGGGTTCCTAACGACGACTCAGTCATCTGTTCATCGTAGCACACCTATCATTCACGGCTGCAGTAGCTTGACTAAGTTGAATATACACTATT
>JAUWOU010000256.1 GCA_030612005.1 Candidatus Thorarchaeota archaeon
TTCTTCTCCCTGAATGCGTATCACATTGTAGAAACAATGGAATTTTACATTAAAGAAAGCCCAGATGGATGGAAATGGGGTAATCGTGCAGGATTTGACTGGGACACTATTGAGGATAAAGCGAAGGATATCTTGCCTAAGATTTCAAAGGAGCTCGTGATAACATATCTTGATGAAATGGAGGAACGAGTCACCAAGATCCTTAATTCAATGGATAGCAAGAAACTTGATTCAAAAGATGGGTTCCACTGGTTTGAGTCTGTCCTTGAGAAGCTATTGTACCTGCTACGTCACAATATGCATCACGTAGGCGAGCTAAGTCGATCGCTCAGAGATTGGGGATGTAAAAGATCCAAGTGGGTGTAATCAGGTCAGAGAGTCTTCTCAAGAAACGTCAGATGGCAGTTCAGCTTGTATCCAGCTTTCTGGTACATTCTAATTGCATTCAGATTTACAGCGGGTGTTCCAACCGCAGAATATTCACAACCACGCTTCTTCATTGACTTGAATAATTCCGACACAAGAAATACTCCAAGTCCTAATCGTCTAAATTCTGGAAACACGCCTAATGGTCCAAGGATACCTGTTACAGGTTTATGTTTTGACTCCTTGATGAATCCTCCAATGAAACCTGCAGGTTCACCATCAACCAATGCGACCTTCCAAAACTCATCAGGAGAAGGTCCCAACCTCCCACTCATGATGGACCCCATAGCAGCTACTGCTGTGTCGTAGTCAGTAACCGATTTATCAAATCCATGAATCTTTTGATCCCCTGATGTTAACCCATAAGCTCGCACACAATATTCACCGATTTTCTCGGGTGATGTTCCTTGATTTGGGTCTATTGAGATATTCTCCTGAATGGAGGGGGGATTAGGAATGTCATCAAGTCTTGTAACGAGATCGACACTTTCAGGTTGATAACGAACGAAACCTGATTGTTCATACAATTCAAGAAGGTGCTGTGCTACTTCGGAATTTTCTACAGGGTGCTTAATGATGACCTTTGTGCGTTCTACTCCTTTTCCTGAAAGATAAATTAGAGCATGTTTTAGTAAGGCATCCTGTATCTCTCTATCACCTGTGGGCTCCCATCGTCTCATACTTGCTTCTTTTCCACGATATCGAAAACCGAACACACCTATAATTTTGTCATATATATGTAACTCTAAGAAAACTCTACCAGCTTTTCCAAAATCAGTTTTCATATCTTCCAGTTCTTCTTCCTTGTGCCAATCGAAAACGGGATCTTCTTTGTACCAATAATAATCCTTCATGCATTCATTCCATGCAGATTTGTAAATGGACCAATCTGTACTCTCAACTATCTTCATATGAGAACGCTCCAAAACACGCTGAGCATAGTATTGGTTTCTAAGTTCATAAGAGTTCTCAATGGGTTCTATATAATTAATTAAAGCGGGGGTTCCAAACCCTTATGAGAGCAGTTTACAGAGAAGTGAACGAGGAGCAATGAGAATCAAGGCTGTTCTACGGGATTCAGATATTTTGCAAATGGAAGTAGGTTCGAAGGAGCGAGTTCTAGCAGGTGCAAAGAAGAACATGGACCGTGCTATCAACTGGCCTAGTCTACTCAAAGTTATGGGCTTGTCTTTTGAGGATAGACTCACCATGCTTGAGATTCTTGCAGATACCAAGATCCACATTTGGTTAATGACAGATGCTGATCAACACATCATCTATTTGTCCCATGGGAAAGAAACTCCTGTTGAATCTGGCTATCAATGGCAGTGATTCGCCTTCTCGGTACATTCCAGCGAGAAGCCATAGAACATCCAATCAATAAACAGTGTGCTGTCTATATAGTATCTTCAGGATTAATATCTGAAGTAAGGATGTTGAAACAAGATGTCCAGTGCCAGTCTTGGAAGCAAGGGCTGAGGCCTAAACCATATCTAAAGTACAAGTCAATGACTGGCAAACATAGTATGTCCTCATCGCGAAGTACATATCTTGTTGAATCGTTTTCTCTGAATTCTGTGGAGAGAGTTGTTTCTCGATGTGGTCAAGGAAAAAGACCAGACCCTACTTACCGAAGAGATAAGAAACAGGTTTCACACATTGCCTCTGTCTTGAGAGGAAGTGGAAAGAAGGTCAAGAACATAGACCTTGAAACTCTCACTCTTCATTTTGAAAACTATATACAGGCAGTCAATATGCTCCTCTCACGGATATACTCTAGTCCTAGACGAGTAGAACAACTTGGCAAAGGACTATCAGAGTATAGAGGAAGAGCATACACTCGACTTGTGAAAGAGAGAGACCTCTGCTATGAACACAATGATGATGTCAAAAAGTTAGTCTACGAACGACTTCATCGGAATGTCCTCGAACAGACTGGCAGGATGCTTCTTGCAGACTGGACTAGAAGACAGTTGTTCACGGCTGCACTGAAGTACCTTGAAACCTCCCCACAAGACACACTCACCCTTCTGAGAAGAAAGAGGATTCCCTCGTACTTGATCAGAAAGGTCCGGGACTCCTGCGACTCCACCAAGAACAATGGCTCAGGGTATCATTATGCAATGGGAGTGTTAAGGCAGGTACGTCTTGCCATTGACAAACACGTCCTTGAAACTATGGAAATCAAGATAGGTTGGAGAGCAAGACAACGGAAGAAGGTTGCATCCCTGCTGATGAATAACTCAACAGAGTATCAGCAAGTTTTTGATATTGTAACAAAACTTGTCAAGCACTGGGTGAATAGGGGATATCCTTTTTCCACTCCCCAGCTTAGAAGTTATAGTCTTGACTTCTCAGCGAGTACCGAGAACTCTACAGGGCAGGGGTACTGGTTCACTCCTGACAATGAACGAGAGAACGAGATACTCATGCATCTCAAACTCCCCCCGGGAATTGATGGAAAAGGACATGATGATTCTCCTTACAAGGAAAGGACACTCACTTTTCGTTTCCTTGACTGGCTTCCTCGCGCTGCCAGCAATGATAGAAGGAAGGCAGAAACTGCCAGAAAGAAACGTGAGAACAATAGGGCTGAGAGTCTGACCTTTCGTGTGGCAAAGTTCGAAGATATGCACACCCAACTCATGAACACCATCCAGTTCCAACATTCAGCTCATAGACTTGCAAGACTGAAACGGCGCAAGGACATAGATCCAGAAGAGATAGTCAGACTCCAAGAGAAGGTTAGAACATTGAAGAGGTCACGAAGGAGCGCTCCACCATGTCTTCTCTTGAGGGGGCATAGAGTGACTCTCCAGATTCCCTTCCTCTCTCCTAATGGAACTGTGAGCTCATCAATCTTTGGAGATCGCGAGTACACAACCAAGGCTGGGGCAGACAGGGGACTTCGAGCTCCTGTGGCTCTGTCTGTGGAGAAGGAACAGTCCTTTGAGGACCTTCTC
>JAUWOU010000031.1 GCA_030612005.1 Candidatus Thorarchaeota archaeon
CGTGCTCTAGGGCACAAATGTCTGATTCGCCAACCGTCCTAGGTCACTTTTTTTAACGCTGTCAAGCAGCAAAGAGAGAGTCGACCCATTAGTCCTTCAAAGGTACATATGGACGCGAGCGCTCATAGACTTTTTTTAAAATTTGAAAAATTTGTTTTCTATTTTTTCGGAACCTTTTCCCAGTCTTCGAGGAATTTCTTGATTCCGATATCTGTCAAAGGATGATTGACCATTTTATCAAGAACTGCGGGGGGAATTGTTGCAATATGAGCTCCAAGCAAAGCAGCTTCGTAGACGTGAATCGGGTGCCTGATACTTGCTACAATAATCTCAGTTTCAAGTCCATAGTTCAAGTAGATCTGGGCAATACCTTCAACGATCTCCATTCCAACCTGACCAACATCATCGAGTCTTCCGATGAAGGGTGATACGTAAGTTGCTCCTGCTTTTGCTGCGAGTAGGGCTTGATTTGGGCTGAAGACGAGTGTAACGTTTGTTTGAATTCCTTCTTCTGAACAAACCTTGACAGCCTTGAGACCCTCCCAGGTCATGGGAATCTTGATTGCAGCATTGTCTATCCACCCGTTCAATTCACGAGCTTCTTTCAGCATTCCTTCAGCGTCTTCGCTAACAACTTCAAGGCTGATTGGACCTTTAACAAAGGATGCAATCTCATCAATGACGGTTCTGAAATCACGACCTTCTTTAGCTACAAGTGAAGGATTCGTAGTTACTCCATCGACCATTCCTCTCTCGTGGGCTTTTCGAATCGCATCAACGTTTGCAGTATCTATGAAGAATTTCAATTCTGTATCTCTCCTTATCTTACCACAATGTGGTATACATTAACGAAACATGAATCCTTTCACGATTTAAACCGTAGGGTCGGGAATGAAATTACTCCATTTCCTTCTTCAAATCCCTAACTCGCTGTTCGATATTTGGTGCCTTGAAGACGGCAGAACCTGCAATGAAGAAATCCGCACCTGCTTTGCGAAGGTCTCCAATGTTATCTAGGGTTGTTAACAGCTGCACTGATTTTGGATAATCCTGGACATCTCTTAGATGAATGATGAATCAAAGACCAATTTTTCTAGGAGATTATATACTGAAACAGGAAACAAGTAACTGTAGTGTCGATCCAAGACGAGAGCCAAGTCCAAGGTTCGATCTATAGTCGCCGTGAGTTGCACGGAGACACTAAACGCCTGTTGGAGAGGCCGTAAGACTTTCCAGTCCTTCGGGACCAGCGAAGCAGCCTCGATGAAGCAGGAACCGACCCTCGATCATGGGCTTCATGTCCAAGTTTGGGTAAGTTTCGGGCAACGGTTACTCCACCATCGCGATGCGAACGCTTGGGTTCAATTCATCAAGAATCCTTCTCAAATCAGAAATGTATATGGTTTGACCTTTGAGGGTCTGTGGGATTGGTAATTATTCCATAGCCTTCTTCAGGTCCTTGACTCGTTGTTCGATATCAGGTGCCTTAAATACAGCTGAACCTGCGATGAAGAAGTCTGCACCAGCTTTTCTGAGGTTTCCAACATTATCCAAAGTAATTCCACCATCTACTGCTATTCTCACTTCAGGTTTCAATTCATCAAGCAGACTTCGAAGGTCAGTAATCTTCTTCATTGTAGTGGGAATAAAGCTTTGTCCTCCGAATCCTGGACACACGCTCATCAGCAAGACTGAATCAATAAGATCGATTACACCTTCCACAGTGGAAACAGGTGTAGCTGGATTTAGTGTTATTCCTGCTCTGGCACCATGATCTGTTATCATCTGAACGGTGCGATACACATCGTAAGATGCCTCCATATGGGGGTAAATGAGTTCAACTCCTGCATCAATGAACTTCGGTATGACCTCACGCGGCTTTGTTACCATGAGATGAGCATCAAGAGGAACATCTGTGATTGCTTTCATCTGCTTAGCAACCCAAGGACCAAATGATATGTTTGGAACGAAGTGGCCATCCATTATATCGAGATGGAAATAATCAGCTCCGCCTTTCTCTGCTGCTTTGATGTCCTCTTCTAGATTTGCAAAGTTTGCCGCAAGGATAGAGGGGGTAAGTAATGGCTTCATCTCAAGTTCTTTTCATCAATGTGCGTTATCAATCTTCGCTCACAGTATATCATGATAGTATTTTCAATCCTTCAAGAGCTTCGGAACCTGAAATCGTGCAATTAGCACCATTACTAGTAATGATAGTCCCTGTGCTCCCAGACTAATGATATACGAACCTGTAGCTATCATGGCAAGTCCATATGCAACGAGCGGAACAATTCCTGCAAGAGCTGCAACTATTCCTGCTAGAATACCAACAGCTTGGTCACTAGTGACATTGACTGCAACAGCTCGACCGCCTCCTCTGACTTTGAATACTGTTGCACCTACTGACATCCCTATGACGTATCCACAGGGAATCTGAATCAAGGGCATCAAAAGTATCCATGGAGAAATGGGCGGCTGAAGCAGGAAGACAATATCCAAGGCGATCATACTTAGCGCATAGGGGACCATTATAATGGCAGTCTTTGTTTTCAGTATCAACCTTGATCTTATGGGGAGTCCTTCATGAATAGACGCGCCCTGAGTATCAAACATTAGCACTGACACTAGCGTGATACCTCCAAACAAGTTTGCATACTCTAGAGCCACTAATGCAGGTAAGCTTCTCATCGGACCATCACTCCAGAACTGGATCATGGGGAAGAGTATCACTACTAATAAGATCGGAATCGCAAAGATGAATGCTGAAGCGATGTTTCTAGTAGCAAGTTTGAGGTCCTTTCTAATCATTCCTTGAAGCGGGGATGTCGTTTCCACAACCACCTCTTTCAGAAGACCCGGACTGCTAGTTGAGATTCCCCCTAGAGTAATTGCTCGAAGTGATTCTCCACTACGTTTGTAGGAAACAATTGCAACTAATGAATAGAATGCTGATCCAACAAGTGAAGCAAGGAATGTGTTGAACGGGATAATTGAAGAAAATGCAATTGAGGCTGCTAAGAATCCAAATGAGAAGGGGAAGATTAGTGCAAGAATTGTAAAGAATCCCTCTCCCATAGAGGATGATAGACCAATTATGAAACGAATTAGATCCGGAAGATAACTTCCGATACTATAGACACTAATCATTCCAATGACAATTCCCAGTGATGCTGCAACTCGTATAATCGATGAGATTCTCGATTCATCAGTCTGGTGCGTCTTCTTATGGAACCATTTGGACACTATAATTAGGGCACCAATTGCTATTGATACATTACTTGCACATGCAACAAATGAAATTATAGCAACAACAGGACCAAAGATGATCAAGCATCCAATCGGAAATATCACCATTGAGAGCACGACAGGTGCAATGAAGATTCGGACAAAGGTCATGAAGTTGAGCTGCTCAAGTTCCACTCTTGTCAGAGGTAATGTGGACGGTAGCCTCATTGCACCTGATGTGAAGAGACCTGTTGTTGTTGTTAGGTTCAGAAAGAAAATAACTACAAAGCTAAGTATGAGATACACTGCAAATCCTACAGCTAACCTGGCATCTGGATTTCCAAGTTCGGTATCAAATGCGGATGCAGCTAGAGTTAGAACTGATAGCATGATGAGAATCATTGTTGAGAATATCACACTGATTCTACTCTGTGATTTCAGTGCTTTAGATATCTTATCGGGATTCTCCTTCACGCGTGCAAGATTGGCAGGGTTCGCCTCTAGGAATGCCTTAAAGCGAACTTCCTGTGCTACAACTCCTGCGTAGCGCCAGCTCTCAGACCGTTTCAATCAGTCAGTGCCTCCCTTAGGATTGCTACACCTTTAGCGACATCTTCTTCTTGCTCAGTGAGTTTAAGGAAGAGTGATTCTAATGTTGCGCCTTCTTTTTCAGATTTACTCCGAAGTTCTTCGAGAGTCCCTTCTTCTATTAGCTTACCTTCATCAATGATACCAACACGATCGCAGAGACCTTCAGCAACTTCCATAACATGGGTACTCAATAGAACTGAACCGCCATTCTCTGTATGTATCTTCACGATATCCTTCATGATTTTTGCAGAACGAACATCTAAACTTGAGAAAGGTTCGTCAAGTATCAGGAGTTTTGGTCTGTGTAGAAGAGCTGCAATGAGCATAGTTTTTTGTTTGTTTCCTTGAGAGAGTGTGATAATCATGTTGTCGTAGTATTGTTCAAAGTCCAGTGCTTTCAAAAATTCCTTCATTCTCTTGGTGATCTTCTCTTCTGGAAGACCTCTAATCGATGCAATGAAATTGAAGAGTTCTCTGGGTGTGAGTGAGTCGTAGAGCTGCTGCTCTTCAGGAACATATCCCACGAGATTCTTCACCTCAACTGGGTTTTCGTTTGAATCAATACCAAAGACTTTGGCACTGCCTGAATCGGGATCTAAGAGACCCATGAGCATTTTGATTGTAGTAGTCTTACCCGCTCCGTTGGGACCTAATAGGGCGTAGATTTCACCTTCACGCACCTCTAGTGATACATCATTTACTGCAACGAGGTCTCCGAAGGACTTCACAAGATTTTCAATTACAATCGCTACCACTTCTCTTCAAACTCCATTGATAATTTGTGCTGATAATGAGAACAATGACCCAATGATATAGGTATCTTTGTCTGAATGAATATAATACTTCAGAACCACGCGGTTCAGGTTAGGACATATTCAAGTCGTGAAACCCGTGGATTTAACAGGCATAAGTTACCCAACACAGCTAGCTCGTGAGTTGAGAACATGCAGTACAGAAAGTTAGGAAAACTTGGTAAGACCTCTGCGTTGGGATTCGGATGTATGCGCCTTCCAACTAATGACCAAGATGGTACAATCAAGCGGGACGAAGCGATCCGATTGATTCGCAAAGGTATTGACAATGGCATCACGTATGTCGATACTGCCTGGCCCTATCATAAAGGCGAAAGTGAAGTAGTCTTGGGATTGGCGTTGAAAGATGGGTATCGAGAAAAAGTTACTCTAGTCACTAAATGCCCAATAGGACATAATTTCTTTGCTGAACCTGAACATTTCGAGAAGTATTTGAATGAGCAGCTTGAGCGATTAGATGTTGAATGCCTAGACTTCTATTTGTTCCATGCCCTGAACAAAAAGTCCTTCGAAGAGAAAGTGGTAGGTTTCAATTTAGTAGAACGCGCATTGAAAGCTAAAGAAGATGGAAAAATCAAGCATCTGGGATTCTCCTTCCATGATAAAACTGAGGTTCTCAAAGAAATTATTGATACAGGGCATTATGAGCTGATGCTTGTGCAATATAATATCGTTGACCAGGTCAATCATGAAATGATCAATTATGCTGGTGAGAAGGGTCTGGCAGTGGCAATCATGGGAACTGTCGGGGGCGGGAGATTGGCAGGAACAGATATGCCAGAAGAAATGAAGAAGTGGCTTACGCCCGGACGCGCGAACTACGTTGATCTGGCATTCAAATTCGTATTGAACAACCCTAATGTTTCAGTAGCATTGTCCGGAATGGGATCCGATGAAATGCTGGATGATAATCTTCGCATTACGTCTGGGGAGGATTATGATCAATTGACTAAGAAAGATAGGGAATCAATTGATAGCATCTCCACGAGATTCAAAGAGCTATGCGATCTTGTTTGCACTCAATGCAAATATTGTCAACCCTGTCCAAATGAAGTGAATATTAGTTTCATATTCAATGCCCTACAACGCTATCAGATCTATGGTTTAAGGGATCAGGCAAAACACCTCTATTCAATGATTGGAACAACTCCATGGGCTGCTGGCGAGAACGCTTCTACGTGTGAGGAATGTGGTGAGTGCTTGGAGAAGTGTCCTCAGGGAATTGAGATTATTGAACAACTGAAGAAAGCACATGAGATTCTCACAGAAAATTGACCATCTCGAGAATTGTAGTTCTATCCTCAATGACGGAAAAATAAAAATTAGAAGGAACGTAGACTCTATTGAGCCTACGTCCATTTTTGTATTCTATGACTTTTTACGTTTCATGATAATTATGATGATTATTATCACAACTCCGCCTGCAACAATGATGATGATTATAGTTGTTGTATCCAGATCCCCACCCGGTCCTGTTGTGGTAGTAGTAGTAGTAGTTGTCGGATTATCAACAGTGAACGTTCCATCTGAAACGTCTTCTGTTGTAAACTCACCATCACTTGCTACAACTCTTATGAGGTAGTTAGTTCCATTGGCCACTAGACTTGTGTTCCATTGAATCTGGGTTCCTGAGAGTCCTGAACCAATTGGTGTCCATGTTCCTCCACCATCGTCACTATAGAAGACATCGAAGGTCAGAGCATCGTCATCCAGATCTCCGCCGGTCCAACTGACTGTTATCTCACCAGTTACAGTTTCTCCACCGTTAGGTCCAGCCACTTCAACTGAAGGAGCTCTATTGAGAGTGAGCCAGATGAATACATTCGCAAGGAAGACATCATTATCAGAATCTAGCATAATCCCATAGTCATCACCCTCAGAATCATAGTGCGTCATTGGAAGGTTAATGTCTGTGATTGCCACAACACGGCCCTTCCCTGCAGTTGTTGCCGCAGCGATTGCCAGTCCACTCGCGTTAGTTCCAGTACCGCTCCATGTCGCAGTACCATCATCATCAGTCCAAGCTAAGGCGGTTGCTGAACCAATGCTCTGGAATGCAGTACAGAGATCAAATTCCATCCGTGTTACTCCTTCCATGATTGGATGAGTGGCAAAGTTGGATTGATTGTATACTAGATATGCATTATATGTGTCGAAGTCATCCGACTCTAATATATTTCCTGCAGTATTGTTGTATTCCAGACCAAATTCACTAGCAATATCGACTATGTGATCACTTAGAATCGTCGTGTCTCCTAATAGGAACAGACTTCCTCCTTCAAGTACATAGTTGTACAGAACAGCAACTTCAAGACCAGTGTAATTAAAAGCTCCATCAGCAATGAATACAACATCTGCCTCATTGATGAGCGTTTCATGGAAAGTAGACTCCCATTTGACGGTGAAACCATTCAAAGTCAACATTATACCAAAGTCATGGTACCATCCATTAACGTAATCCAGTGGGGAATTTGATTCCTCGAAGAGAACTACCTTTTCCTCGATTCCTGCTGCAAAGAGCCAGCGAGCATTATTTATAGCAAAGTCATCATTGTTGTACTCGAAGTAGTTTTCAAGTCCATCACTGTTGAAGTCATTCAAATTGTCAATAATTGATGTATCAAGTATAACGCTGACTCGACCCAATCCATACGGTGCAACTGCAGCACTTATAGAACCATTCCATACATCCACGTAAAGGAATGATTCATTATAATAACCGGCAGTACCATCAACATCGCTAACTATTATCGGAACTGCATTTTCAGGAATCGAATCGAATGCTCCTGCTCCTGCAAGTTCAACTCTGTTTGTCCATAGTGTGACTGAGTGATTAGCTATGTTGCCATCTGATTTTTCAAAGTAGACATATCGGTCATAATCCTCCCAATCTTCGCTATCTGATATGAGAGCTGTCGTGTTTCTCACGCACCCAAATAGATCAATTACCGTATCGAGACTATCGCCGAGGCTTCCAAACTCACTCAAAACAAAGAGTCCTCCACCATTGGAAACCCAATTTTCTATGAAGTCCACTTCTGTCGCATTATATGATGTAGTACACCATTGAAGAATCAGTACATCCGCTGAGTTGATCATCCACTCGGACCAAGTTTCCATGATTGTCACTGCAAAACCAGCACTTAGCAAATCATTGGTGAAATTGATATTGTCGGTATATGGGTTGAAATGTTGTAGATGTGTATAGTCGATTACAACATGCTGATGAAGTCGCAACGCATTTGCCAAGACAATATCAGATACTGGGTGTCTCTCCCAATTGTCAAAGCCAAGCAACACGACATGACCCAGTCCAATTATCCTGTGGGATGTCCAATCATAATCACCTGAACCGAAAGCCGCAGTTGTTCCAGTTGTATTAAATCCCAATGATCCATCCGGACCTGAGAATGTTGTTGCTTCAACACCTCTAGCAAGCGCATCACTATCAGCAATATGACTAATAGTATCTCCAAATAGACTATCGTACCCCTCAATATTCATTAATCCTGTTTCATTGTAAATCGGAATCAATTCAGCATTAGCCGCACTAAAATCCATCATAACAATGATTCCACCATCTGAAACCCAATTTGAAATGAATGGACTCCAAGTTGCAACTATATCTGTTATATTGTCATTATGGATTGATTCTTGTTCAGTAATTAAGAAAACATCATATTCCGAGATACGGCTCTCCAATTCTGTATGGTCTGTCAAGTTCTGATAATTGAACCAATACCCATACGTTTCTTCTATTGAGTCAATTGTATTTCTGAACTCATTATTGATTCCTCCAGTTTCGCTAATGAATTCAGTATATACCAACATTGACATTGGTGTATTTCTTCCTTCTAGACCAGTTTCAGAAGCAACCTGAGATGGTTGATCAACACTGTCTATGTTCTGTATGTCTGTTGTAATTCCAATACTGCTGCTTATTGGAAGAAAAATAGACATCATGAAGAGTGCTAGTGCAAATACACTAAGCATCCCTGATTTTCTTTTCATCAATAAATCTCCTATCTCTGTACGCTTTGCTAAAGGATTTGGCGTGCACGGAAAAAAAAAGTGCATTTTCCTAAATAAACGTCGCAAATTTGTTATCAGCCGTGTGTTTTCTATGCATTTTAATCTTCGCAGAATCCCATTCATAGGCATTCAGATGAGATTGTTGGTGGAGATAAGCTTCACTTCGCAATCTGGACAAAATGGAGTTGCAGTTGGAGATAGATCTAATTCTTCTCTGTTGTAAATTTTCTCACAAGATGGGCACACCAATGATTTTGATTTTCGCTTAGATTGGCGTTTAGCTTTTCTCCTTTTCTTCTTCCAATTTCTGAGCTCACCATGCGCCACCCAAATGGTATATGTAACTAACAGGGCAGGGAGATAGAACCCCATTAGCACTCCAATTAACATAAAGATATCATTATCTAACCATAATCCTAATGGAACAAAAATAAACAAGAGAATCACAGATAGAAGCAATCCCTTCCCTGCCAATTCATCAAATCTCTCTTGCTTCATGACATTTTACCTTCATCTAGCAGTGTTTTGACTTATCCTGAAAAGAGATGAACCTTATTCCTTTCTTTTCTTTGCTTCTTCTTGCATCTCTTTTAATTTCACTAATGCATCCACTGGAGTTGTTCTATCTAGATCCATGTGTCTCACCCGCTCAACAAGCGGATCTTCAACAACCAGCGACTCAAGACTAGATTGTTCCGTTGATTCGAAGTCTGGTGTTGCATCTCCGACTGTGACTCTGTTTTCTTTCTCTATCTTTAGCAGGATCTGATTGGCTCGTTTTACAACTTCATCCGGAACTCCAGCAAGTGCTGCAACGTGAATCCCGTAGCTCTTGTCCGTTCCCCCATCTTCAACCTTGTGAAGGAAGACAATCGTGTCGCCTGATTCCTTTGCAAGTGTGTGCACATTCTTGACACCATGATACTGAGATGCCATGTCTGTGAGTTGGTGGAAGTGTGTTGCAAAGAGTGAACGTGTTTTCATCTGAACAATTCGTTCAGCCACTGCCCAAGCAAGAGCCATTCCATCAAAGGTAGAAGTTCCTCTACCAATCTCATCAAGAATCACCAAGCTACGTTCTGTTGCATTGTTGAGGATATTTGCTGTTTCTATCATTTCAACCATGAATGTACTTTGTTGAGCTGTGAGGTCGTCAAAGGCTCCCACCCGTGTGAAAATCCTATCAACGAGACCTATCTCAGCGCTCTTTGCTGGAACGAATGAGCCCATCTGAGCAAGGAGCACAATGATAGCGCATTGCCTCATCCAAGTTGACTTTCCTGCCATGTTCGGTCCGGTGATTATGATTAGAGTTGAACCACCATCACCGATTTCAATACTATTAGGAACGAACTCGTTAGGACCAAGTGCGACCTCTAAGGCTGCATGCCTCCCGTCTACAATGTTGATTCGAGTGTCTTCTGTAATCTTTGGTCGAGTGTATCTTCGTGTCACCGCAACATCTGCCAACGACACTAATACATCCACAGTTGCCACAGCAGTTGAGTTCTGGCGTAGAATACCTGATGCCTCACTTACCTTATGTCTAAGGCTTTCATATATTTCATATTCTAGTTTGTTGATCCTCTCTTCACCCGCAAGGACTGTAATCTCTTTCTCCTTTAGCTCTGGTGTGATGAATCGTTCAGCATTCACGAGAGTCTGTTTTCTCTGATATTCTTCAGGAACCAATTTCAGATTACTCTTAGTGACTTCAATGTAGTATCCGAAGACTCTGTTGAATCCAACCTTTAATGATTTGATACCTGTTCGTCTTCTCTCGGTTGCTTGAAGTGCAGCTATCCATTTTTTATCAGCGGATATTGATTCCTTCAATAAATTGAGGTCCTTGTCGAAACCCGATTTGATCATCCCACCATCACGCACTGAAACAGGTGGTTCATCAACAATAGCAGACTTCAGAGTTTCATGCAATTCAGAAAGTGGATTTATTGACTTTTCAGATTCTGAAACGATTTCACTCTTACAAGATTTCAAGGTTTCTTTGACAACAGGAAGTTTTCCAATTGAGATTCTGAGAGCAAGTAGGTCTCTTGCTCCTGCTGAACCAAATACAATTCTGCTCGTTATTCTTTCGAGGTCTCCGAGGTCTCTCAAACTATTGGAAATCTCTTTTCTAACAATGGCATCTCTAGCCAATTCTTCGACTGCATCAAGACGCCCATTGATATCTTTCACATTCCTGAGAGGTTGGAGAATCCATTGCTTAAGTTTACGTTTCCCCATTGGTGTAACAGTCTTCGAGATTACACTGAGCAGAGTTCCTCGCAGACTTCCATCTCGAGCATTCTTGACTAATTCCAGGTTCTTCTGAGTTTGACTATCTATAATCATGTGTGAATCAATGGAGTATGTTCTCAAACTTGAGAGTGTCAATGCTCCTGTCTTATGCACATCTCTCAAATATGCTAAGACTGCACCTGCTGCACCAAGAGCAACTGGTTTGTCAGAGATTCCATAACCATCAAGTGTAGTGACATTGAATTGCTCTTTGATTAGTGTTTCCGCATTCTGGGACGAAAAATCTAGGCTGTTCCTTTGAGTTATATGAATTCCAGTTTCTTCCACTGCTCTTCGCGCCTTTGATTTCGAGGTTTCATCTGAGAGAAGGATTTCTGAGGGGGAAAGTCTTCCAATCTCGTTCAGGACAACCTCAGCATCGAGAGACCCCTCTATCTGTGTTGCGAGAAATTCACCTGTAGACACATCGACTGCAGCTATGCCTACATGACCGTTATCCTCTATTAGAGCAACAAGGTAATTGTTTGTAGCATCCTCAAGCATCGAACTTTCCAACACTGTGCCTGGCGTTACAACTCTAACGACATCACGCTTCACAAGACCTTTTGCTTGAGATGCATCTTCAACCTGATCCGCAATTGCTACGGTGAAACCCTGATGTAACAACTTAGCTACATAGCCATTAATGGCATGATAGGGAACACCACACAGAGGCCATCTATTGACTCCTTCTCCCCTTGCAGTGAGCACGATGTCCAGAGCTTTGCTAGCTACTTTCGCGTCTTCATTGAACATCTCATAGAAATCACCAAGTCTGAACAACAAAATGCAATCAGGGTATTGTCTCTTTAGTTGAAGATACTGCCGCTGCATTGGTGTTTGCTTGGTCAAGATTGCTCCCTTCTTCTTTTGGATTCAGCTGACTCTCTAATAATGGCATCGACAGGTAATCTAGTTGGTGCTTCTTTTCCACAAAGCTCGTTTCAGAATGGATAATTTTTTTATTCAATTTAAAATGATTGATTTTAAACAGATTATAATTACAAGATGTAACTTCCTAGGCATATTCAAATAGTCAAAGTATCTTTTCGTAATCAATAGTATATATAGAGGTTAAAAAAAACGAGGATTTAGAGCCCTATTGAATCGAATTCGAATGAACCCGAGGTAAATTATTTGAGAACACGAATTCTTGGAATTTCTGGCAGTCCCAGAACAAATGGCAACACCGCGGCTTTAATTGAAGCATCTCTTAAATCTGCAAAGAATCAAGAAGCATTAGTTGAATTTATTGATTTATCAGAACTTGACATTAGAGAATGCAAACATTGCAATGAATGTTATACCACTGGAAAGTGTGACCAAACGGATGATCTGAATCATGTTGCAAAACGAATGTTATTAGCAGATGGCATCATATTTGGTTCACCATGTCATCATGCAACTGTCGCCACCGCATTGAAGAATTTGATGGACCGAACCGGTAGATTTCTTCATTTAGAGGGGAAGGCAGCTAGTGGGTTTGTTGTGGGCCGAAGATCGGGAGTCGATCTATCCCTCGCATCAATTCAATTCTTCATCAATGTAAAGGAAATGATAATTCCCGGTAGCGTCTATTGGCCAATTGGCTTTGCCTTAAATCCTGGTGACATTCGAGCTGATACTGAAGCTATGGCAATGGCCTCACAAGTGGGTACACGTGTTGCACAATTGGCTTCGATACTTGTGAAAAACCCTGTTCCTTGGTCCCATGAGCCAAGACCGAATGGTGAGAAAGTACGTTTTGGTGATGAATGGAAGTAAGATTTCTATGGTGTAGTAGTGGTTTCATACTTACTTGGACACTTCACTAAGAGCTGTGTTGCTAGTAAGAGATTAGCTGATTCGAGAGTACCGATAGCTACTATTTCCTGTCCATCAATCATATCCGGAAGTTCACCAATTAGAATGACGGTTAGCGTGGTACTATTACCTTCAATAACTAATGTCACATTCTCCGAAGTGATAGACAATGAGCCTGCTTGAAGATTACCCTTTACTTGGAGTGTTCTTCCCATGTATAGATCTGGATCCGCAGTTACTGCGTCGACACTGATATACACTTCTCCAAATGTGTTTAGTACCTGAAATGACACAAAACCGATAGTGATAATTAGAATTACACTTGTCACTGCCATTCGTGTCTTCTTGTTCATTACTATTGGTCTCCTTCAATTTGAGATTCAACGATTTTCAGTTGTTTATCTATGTTCATCATTCTCTGTAGTAGGTATAGTAAGAATACGAAAATACCACCCCAAAAAATAACTGATACAATAAAAAGTTCATACTGTTGCATCTAAATTAACTCCTTGACATTCTAATCCTTTGTAGCTTTTCATGTACTGAATCAACATAATAGGTGAGGTCTACCAATATCGTTGCAATCATAATGACTGCAATCATGCTGACCATTAACGTATATCCATGTTCAGCTGCCATCTCAAGACCGGTTGGTTCTATCACGATTGGGTGTAATGTTTCCCAAATTCGAATTGAGAAATAACTAAGTATCACCATTGGAAATGCAACAATACCAAAGATCGAACCAAATTGTGCTCGCTTTTCACGGTCACTGATTGATGCCCGGTATGCCAACACACATGCATACGCTATCCAGAGAATCAGGGTTGTTGTTTCCCTTGGGTCCCAATTCCAAGGTGTACCCCAGGTCGCATCAGCCCACATCATTCCACTGAAGAGTGTTATTGTTGTAAAGAGCAAACCAAGCTTCACTGAAGCAGCTCCAAGTATATCGTACTTGAGATCTCCCTTCCACAAGTATAAGATTCCACCCACTAAGGTTACTCCAAACATTCCATATGCAACGAGTGCTGGAGCTACATGTTGGAAAAAGATACGAACCAGTTCTCCAAGATTCACATCAGGAGGTGCATAGATCCATGTCATGTAGACATACAAGAGGGATACTGCAGCTGTGACCCCAAGGAAGATTAGTCTATTCTTGCTCACTGCCATTCAACTCGAATTAGTGTGGATATTCATATCACTAATATGAAGGTTTTGATTGGGTTCAAGCTTCAGGATGAAAGCGCAAAGTGAAATACTGCGGCTGATAAAGTCAATATAGCTATTAAATGAGCCAGTAATATTTGAATAAGTACAATTACCGGGACAAGCCCAGGTCCTATTACTATTATTTTTGTAATCTCTATCAACAGCATAAGACCAGTGGTTGCTGTTGGAAAATACACAAGGGGAAAAACTGTAGCTTTTGAATCTGAAGGCATTGTAAGCGCAGATGCCATTGATCCAACTGCAGCAAGATCTAGTGTTCCAATTACAAATATTGCAATAGCAAGAGGAATGTTGCTGAGGATGGAGAACCCAAACAGCAATGATATTATCGGAATCAGAAAGAGTTCCACAATTCCCATTAGAGTAAATCCATAGATGACCTTTCCCAAATACACAGACCAAGCTGGAATTGGTGCTGTAGCAAGTCCTGCTAGAGTTCCTGTTTCTGATTCTGAAAGAAAGATAGGAGCAAATCCGAACATTCCCATGAAGAAAATAATCACCCACAGCATTGCACTTCCTATTTCTTCTGGAATTGAACCTTGATTGACCAATGCAAAGGAAAATGCTAAGACCGCTATCAAAGCGAATAGAAACATTGAGAATGCCTCGACCTTCTTCCTCATCTGTGTGACAATGTCTTTCTTCGCAATCGCAAATGCAGCTTCAAGTCCATGTCGCATCTTATCACCTCAAAGCGTTTGGTCAAACTCAAATATCGGACCTTGGCCAATCACAGTTCCCTTCCTCAGAGTGACAAAATCGTCGCATAATTCAGCACCAAGTGCTAGATTGTGAGTGGTGACAATGGTTGATCTTATATTTCTATATTCATTCAAATATTCTTTAAACACGGTTGCTGAGTCCTTGTCTAAGCCACTGAAGGGCTCATCAAGGAGAAGTAACTCTGGGTCGTGTAGAAGGCTTCGTACAATGTCAAGTCGCTTTCGCATTCCAGTTGACAAGTTCTTGACAGGTTCTTCAAGCCAAGTTTTGACTTCAAAGCGCTCAGCTAGTTCATTCATACTGTTTTCAAAGAAATCTCTTGGAAGTCCATAAAGCTTTGAATAGAACTCGAGGTTTTCCTTGCCAGTAAGTTCTTGATACAAGAGTGGCTTATCACTCACGATACCCATTCGTTTTTTTACTTCCTCTGGGTTTTCCTCAAGAGAAAAACCCAAGACCGTTACAGTTCCTCCATGAGGTCGAAGAAGAGTAGATAGCACGCGAAACAATGTTGTTTTGCCAGCACCATTGGCACCAAAGAGCCCCTGAATCCCTTTCTCTGAGAAATCCAGTGATATATCTCTTAGTGCAACTCTATAACCATATCTTCTGGTAAGATTTCTTACTTCGATGGCTTTTGCTGGCATCTGAATTCTCTCTCTATTTCTTTGTCCCACTGACTGTCTTTTTAGTCTGTCTACTCCCGTTTGGTTTGACAGATCTAATCTAGTGGAATATTTTCCTTCCTAATCTGAGGAAAGGCGTACCCATCGAAAGCATAACAGAAATCGGTATTATATTTGCAAACTCTTGCGCGATGAATCCCATACCAACCCCAACTAACGCCCACAATAGGAAACTCGCTAGATCATTTACTACAACCCAATGAGCATAGCCTCCAATTAGACTTGGAACTAACCACCATGCAAACATTATAGCAATTGGCACTGCAAGTGCAGCTCCAAACATCATGAGGAAACCCATCCGTGTACTCAGATGCAATGGTCCTGGAAACACTTTGTGAGAATTGAGGTAGTTCTTCGGATCTGTTCGTCGTTTCAGGTTTCCCATCTTGGTTAAGTTTTCTTTTCCATAGAATGTGCGTGAATGCATGACATTCCACATTCCAATTGAATAAGCTCGACCGCCATGCTTGAGACCGATGTTAATGACATCGAGAGACCGATACCATCCAAACATGAATGGAATTCTCCGACGCTCATCATCCAAAAACCATGTTAACACCGCAACTTCATTTTGATGGTTGACGGCTCCTTCCATGGCCATCTTCTCTCCTTTGAAATGCTTATTGCAGTGTTCAATGAAATTAACCATTCTATTCAAGGGGACATATACCTCAGAAGGTGCCACGCTTGGACCCAGTCTTTTTACTCTCATAGGGTAGAAACGTTCATCCCATTCATGATGGGCTATCTCGTCTGACTCAACTGTCCCATGATACATTGATATAATCTCGGCGATTTCCTTTGCATCATTATTATTTTCTGCATTTGTTCCCTCAAGAGCACACAGAACCAGCCATTCATTTGTTGTATTTGGAGCTTGACCTAACTCTTTTAGCATACCAAAGAACTGGTCTGTCTTGAAATGCATGTAGAAGGGTTTGGTGTAATTAAGAATGGCTTGCATTGCGCCAATTGTCTGTTCTTTGTTTGGGAATGACAAAGTCATAGGCTTAATCTTTCTAAGAGGAATAACTTTCAGTGTCACCTTCGTGATTATTCCCAAGGCCCCATTGCTATCAATAAATAGTGATGTGGACTCATCATTGGTTTCTTCGCTTACTTCGGATTTATAATAGAAAGCATCATCTCCTTTGAAGAAAGGTTCTGGTGATCCGTCTTTGAAAACATCACTCATTTTTTCAATCGTATTTATGATTTCTCCGTCCGGTAAGACAACTTCCATCTCTACGACTTGCTCTCTTATGCCTCCATATTTGGTACTCCCAATACCACAGCCACCTGCTGCACACCATCCCCCAACTGTACACGAAGGTGCACTAGATGGATAGGTTGCGACAGATAATCCTTCGTCTTCAAGATATTCGAGTAGTCTTCCCCATATGATTCCTGCGCCAACTTCAATGGTCATGCTCCCCTTGTCAATGTCGAATATCCCATTCAGTCTAGTCATATCGACTACCAAGCCGCCCTTTGTCGGTAGGGCTCCTCCGTACCCCGAAGTTCCATGCCCACGAGGAACAACCTTGATATTATGCTCTTTGCAATATTTGAGTAAATTCGACACAATTTCGGTGGTGGTAGGTTGTGCAACTGCTTCTGCTTGAGGATTAATGATATCATTGACAATTCCTGGAAGTGCAGAAATGTCATGTGAGTACAGCTGAGTCATATACTCTTCAGAGGAGAAAAACTCTTCACCCACAATATCCGCAAGTTTCTGATAATGCTTTTTTTGTATCATCTCATCACTACCTATAATCCCAGAGCTTCCACGACAATCTGTGACAAGTCCTTGAACTTCATATCAGATTCTATATGTTCAATTCCATCATTCAATGACATTGTACATGATGGACATTCACTAGCCATGAATTCAGCTCCTGTTTTTGTAGCCTCATCAATGCGTTTACCTGAAATCCTCACAGACATCATCGGATTAACTCCCTTGAGCAAACCACCGCCGCCACAACACCTTGCTTTGTTTCGATTGTGTTTCATTTCACGAACCTGTAATCCAGGTATCGCATTCAACACCTCTCGAGCAGGATTGTAGATGTTTTGGTGTCGTCCTAGTTCACAAGGGTCATGCCATGCAACTACATGAGGATAGTTCTTCGTAAACTTGATTTTTCCTTCATTGATGAGTTTCAAAGCAAACTCGGAGAATGTAAGGAACTCAAGTCCCTCTGTAGCTTCTTTACCGAGTAAGTGGGGATATTCTTCTGCAAAAGATCGATGGCAACCTGGACAGTTGAAGACAACAGTCTTCACACCAAGCTCTTTCATCTTTCTGAGATTGTGTTTTGCCAACTCAATACCCTTATCAAAACCACCAGCCACGAAGTACGGATTTCCACAACAATACTCTTCTTCACCTAGGATTGTGAAATCCACACCTGCAGCATGCATCACTTTGACAGTGTTTTCACCCATATGAGCAAGTGTTCCTTTGAAAGAAATATTACATCCTGCGAAGTATGCCACTTCAGCTTTAATGCCTGTCTTCCCTTCAACGAGATCATCAACCATGTCGGTCCAGAGCATTCTATCTTCCTGGTCCATTTCCATGATGTTGTTGGTTTCTTGTAAGGCAGTATCGATATAATTTACGATTTCTGGCCATTCTTCAAGATTACCAATCTCTTGTCTTACGAGCTGCCAGAATCTCAATAGGGGTATATCTGTCTGACAAATTTCTTGGCATGCGCCGCATAAGGTGCATTGGAATATCCTAGCTGCAAAGTCTGCTGGGATTGGTTTCTTGCTCTTAATGAGTTTCGCTAGCTGGAATAATTTACCCCTCGGTGATTGAGAATCCCAAAGAGTATCAAGATACGCTGGGCATACGAATGTGCAGAAACCACATCTTGCACATATCAATGGTTCAATATCGAGTCCCTCAAGTTTGAGAGGTTCAAACGGTTTTGTCATTGTAAGGGTCTCCTCATTATGGCCATGGAATTCCGGCCCAATCGAGTAACGGTGCCATAATGGATTCATTGTAGACTGCAAGTCCTCCAAGTGCTCCCATTAAAACCATCAGTCCTCCACCAATGAGAATTAGGGTTGCGTAAGGAATGTACGTGGATGGTTTGACCCAAACACGGTCTCCAAGTTTAGCTCGGACTATTATTAGAAAGAGATAGATCTCCAAACTTACAACGGACCAAAGGATTTTGAACCGCATAATTGCCGAGCCCTCTAAAACCGCCATTGGATAATCAGGTTCCATAAACCCGGTTACCACTCCCGCAATGAGACCTAGAAAGCCAATGATGCTACCAATATAAATGAAGATATCTACTTGGTGGAAAATACTTGCCACTCTGCTACCTGGTGTATTGATACTATCCTTGAATGCTATGCGCAAGAATAAGTTGAGTAAAGCAACTCCTGCAGTTGCTGCTAGTATTCCTGTGTGAAAGTGTACAAAAACTGGATGTATTGCCATTCATATCACCTACTTTGTTCGTTGCTCCTGAACGCGACTATTCCTAGAATCAGAAGAATCACACCAGTTACTACTGGGATGATTATCATTAATAATCTCCATATCCCAACCAAATCTAGTGGCTCTGGAGGAGGGGTTGTCGTGATTGTTTGACCGGTTACAGTGACAGCAACATCCAATGAGGATGCCAGATCACTACCAGCAGCAGTCCAAACACGAATTGTTAGATTACCGGGTGATAGTGGTGTGAATGTTATATCTACAGTTATCTCCCCTAAGGCTGCATTCGTGTCATTAGTAGAATCATCCTCTATCACCATTTCTGAGATTGAAAACTGAGAATTATCAGCCCATGTGGTTTGAACAGCAATCCATTCTGCGCCATTTCCAGCATCTATACGAAGAACAAAAGGTTCCCCGGTCGTTGCGCTTAGACTCGTTGAGTTGGAAGCAAGAGTAAGTGTGCCAAGTGTGTCATGACATCCAGAATTTCCACACTCATCAGTATCACCACCAGAATAAGCTGGAGTGGCTCTGACTGAACCCGCAGCAGAAGCAACAAGTAATAATAATAAGCCAATGGCGACGACGATTTTTGTTATTTGGTTGCGTTTCATTCTTTTAACATTCCATTTAGGTTTCATACTGAACCTTTGACATTGCGAAATACCTTGTACTTGGTTTCATTTTGTAACATATGTCTCATATTTGAGCATATTGGTCAAATTACATTCTTGGATAAGATATGAAACTTCAATATCCAAATATGCATCTAAGATTAGAAATGCAAACGACTATGCTTGCTTCAATATTATACTAGCATAAATCCGACGAATTGAAGCTATTTTCGTTTTAACTTACTAAGGATCCTTAATAATGGGATACCCATAGCAAGCGCTTGGTTCAATGTCATAATTCTAGTAATCAATAACCCCACTAATCCTACGGATAATCCAACAATTACTAAGTAGGGGAAATATAATAGCTGAAGTAAACTTGAGTCCAACAATTGAATTAACTGTACAAGAATAGGAATTCTTGGAATCACCCAACCCGCTATCAGCGTACCGATAAATCCTATAAGAAATCCAATAAGCATTGATTCGCGGCCAATTGTCACTCTACCTCCAAAGACTTTAACCGGATTCATAATATTTCTTGGATCGAGTTTCTTCTTCATAACTTTGAGATCATTGTACGCATCGTTTCCATAGTATTTCCTTGCATGCCTTCCATTCCAGAGTCCCACTGCATATGGAAGACCACCAAACCGCTGAGCAAGTGATGCAAACTTGAAGGATCTATGCCACCCAATTGTGAAGGAAACCTTCTTCCTTTCATCATCTAAGATCCAGACCATGACTGAAGTTGTACCATCATTACTGAGCATTCCTTCAATTGCAATTTTGGAATTTCGAAGTTCTGTTTTTGTCTTCTCGAGTATCTCTGGAATCATATTTATTGGTGCAAGCATCTCTGCTGGAACAATACTCGGACCGTGTCGTTTAACTCTCAAGGGATAGAACCTTTCATTCCAGTAATACCTCGATCGCTTATCATTCAGTACTGCTCCATTGTCCTCATTCGTAGCTGTTTTTATTATCTCAACATTATCCTCGTTCCTATAGATGGTGTCAAGGAGAGCTCCTGTAAGGATGAACTTACCACTCTCATTTTCATACTCATTCAAGGCATCTAATTTGGAAGTGTAATTATCCGTGAGGAATCTCAAATAATATGGTTTAGCCTTGGAGATGATAATATTAGCCACCTTCACGAGATCAGCCATATTATCAAATGAACATGCAAAAGGAAGAAGGTAGAGTTTTGGTATTGTCTTAAGGGTGACTTTAGTGATTATACCAAGTGTACCGTATGTACCTGTAAAGAGCTTAGTTTCTTGTTCTGGAGTACCAAGTCCAGCGGTTGATAACTGCTTGCTCAACCATAAGTTACCTTCCTCCACTTTTTCCTTAAGTTCATCATTCTTTGAATCTAGTAATAATCTACCAAGCCTTACGATTTTTCCATTTGGTAAGACAGCTTCAATTCCAAGAACTTGTTTTAGAATATCTCCATGACGAGTTGAACCTATTCCGAGACCTCCGCTTGCAACAAAACCTCCAACTGTAGCTGCTGTGGCGCTTGATGGATATACCGGTAATGTAAAGCCAAGCCGTTCTACGAATGTAAGCAGATCTCTCCAAGTAATACCCGTTTCAACAGTCACCGCTGACTCGAACTCGTTGAAATATAATATTTCAGACATACCTGAAAGAGCCACACAGATACCTCCTCTAGTCGGAATTGCTCCACCCCAACCAGAGGTTCCATTTCCACGAGGAACAATAGGAATACCATTGTCCAATGCATACAATATCAGATTACGAAGTGAAAGAACATCCACGGGCTGAGTAATAACATCAAATCTTGGACTAACAATCTGATGTGCTACTTCAGGTAGACTTGTCACGTCTTTCGAGTAAATCATGCATGTTTCAGGAGTAGTCGAAACATTATCAGCTCCAACAATGTCACCAATTTGTTGCTCATCAAATCTCACTGGTCTTTGGCACCTCCTTCGTCTTTTGGCGCCAATGAGCTTGCAACAAGCTGCGTAATGTCCTGTACTAATATATCGTAGTTAGTAGTGAATTTTGCAAGATCAAAAGCAAGAATACATCGGGGACACTCAGTCACTATCCGAGTAGCTGGTGTCACTGTCACATCTCTCAGACGTACTTCCGCAATTTTGGATGCAAGAATAGGATCTACAACATCAAGTAATCCATGAGAACCACAACACCTTGTGTTTTGCCGTGAGGGATTCATCTCGACATGATATACACCAGGAATGTAGTCCATGATTTCTCTTGGTTCTTCAGTTGCTTTCAATACCCTAGCTGAGATGCAAGGGTCATGAAATGTTGGTGTTATCATAGGTTGCTCTTCAAAGCTAAGTCGTCTCTCTCGGATCAAACGACTAATGAATTGTGATGCAGTCAATAATTCAATGTTCTGATTTTCTTTCAGGTATTCGCTGTATTCCGACCATGTCAGAATACAAGAAGGACAACTGAATACTATTGTTTCAACTCCAAGTTCACGAATGATTTCTAGATTCTTTTCAGCCATTTCATTAATGTCTTTAAGATTTCCTGCCCAACCCAATGGAGCACCACAACAAACTTCTTTGTCGCCAAGCAGAGTGAAGTCAACGCCAGCATAGTCCATTATCTTGACCATCGATTTAGCTACATCATGCAACTGAGACTTCAAGGAAACATTACATCCGAGAAAATACGCAACCTTAGCTTTCTTCAAGATACGCCCTTTGACAATTTCTTCGATATCTTCCATCCATAGGAGTCTATCTGCCGAACCCATCCACATGATGTCCCCACGTTCTTTGAGTGACTTCAGTACGAATTGTGCTGGAGCTGGTAAGAAACCTCGTTCTCGAACCTCAGCACGAACAACTTCCCAAAATCGGTCAAGACTGATGCCAGTTGTGCAAACGGAAGTACAATGCTCGCATAAGTTACAGAGAAAAATCTTATGAGCGAAATCTTTTCCAAATTCGCTTTTTCCTTCCAGGATTGATTTGACGACATGAAGTTTTCCTCTTGGTCCATAAGATTCCCATTTCAGTTCATGAAAAACTGGACAGACGAGAGTACAATTCCCACATGATGCACAAACATATGGTTCATCTTCTTGTCCGTATCTTTCAAGGAAGTCCAGTTTGGTCATCTCAGAGCACACCGTAGGATACTGTTTAATCTTGAATTTCTTGCTTGCAGTATATAGTTATGGCAAGGGTAATTACACCCTTGACACTATAGATTTGAGGTTTGAGTTACTTTATGTCCTCAAGCATCTCGCCAGCACAAGCAGTACCAGACATGGAAGCGGCTTCCATTGATGCGTAATAAATATCACAATTTGCATGCGGACCAGCAACATAGAGTCCTTCAACACCTGTCCGGTTGGTTGTCAGGCGATCATCCATAATTCCTGGTGGTTGCTTAAGAACTGATTTCCAGATTTTCCAGCTCTTCTTCCATGTTACCTTATCTTTCACACCGGGAATAAGAATCTCTAACTCCTCAAGGATTTCATCAGTCGCTTCTTCATTGCTCATCTTGAGAAGTTCTTTATCAATTCCTGTTACTGTCAAGAGTGATTCACCAATTGGAGCCAAAACTCCTGAAACTCTCTTGGCTTCAGCAACTATGTTGATCTTCTTCCCTGGCACAAAAGCTCCCACATTGAAATCCAAGATTCGTGATTCTAGTCCGAAGTATGCTACAGTGGATGGAACATATTCGAATTTTGAAATCTTCTGAGTGAACTCTTTAGGTATATCACTCATCTTCACAAAGTTTGGTAGAAGGTCAATTGGCACAGTTAACACAACAGCATCAGTGTCGAGATGCTTACTTTCTCCATCCTGTTCATAATCTACACCGACGACTTTGCCATCCTCGATTATAACCTGCTTGACAGCGCAGTTGACTTGTGGCTCTACTCCAAAGTTACGTGCTTGAAGCATTAGTGTATATGCAACACTCCCTAGTCCACCACGTTCTGGGTACATCGCACTGAAGCCATCTTCATATGCAAATCTCAAGTATTCAGAGTATAGATACTGCCCAGCGGAAACCTCGCTAGGATCCATGAAAGTGACTGTCTTAATCAATGGGGCATAGAAATCATTCTGAATCGACTCCGGGATCTTCTCTTCTTCGGCATATTCTGTAAAGGTCATCTTGTCAAATTCTTTGAACTCGCTTTTGTCTCTCCTCATGTTCTCTTGAATTAGCAATCCTAGTTTTGCTCTATCAGTTGCAGGAAGTAATCCAAACTTTGCAAGCTCAATAGCGGATCTACGAATGATGTGCCTTTTCCCATCCTTCAACCAGACTGCACCCTCTCCAACTGTGGTCATTGTAACTCCACTTCTCTCAAGAATTGGAATTAGTGATTTGAAGCCACCAACGAAAAAGTGTAGACCTTGGTCAAAGACATATCCCGATTCAGTGTAGGATCTTGCCCGACCACCGACTGTCTTCTCCTTTTCTAGAATAATACAGCGTGCCTTGAGACCTTTCAATTCCAATGCACAACTAAATCCTGTAATTCCACCGCCAACTATAACAACTCGTTTGCCTTTCTCTTTGCTCATACCTGACATCTCCATTCTTTCTTTGTAACTCTTCCTATTCTTCCACTTGAGAGGATAGAGCTTTATCTAGTATTAGTTCATCAAGCTGAATGACTTTCAGCTTTGTGTCCTTTGCATTATAACTGAGATTCTTATAACACGACACGCAAGTCGTGATGATCCCATCAACTCCTAGTTCTTCTGCTTCAGCAACTCTACGTCTTCCTACTGATTCAGCTATCTCTGGATCGAGGACTGAAAGAAAGCCGCCACAACAGTTTGACTTATCTCTGTTGTTCTTCATCTCAACGAACTCAAGACCCGGAATCGCATTTATGATTTCTCTCGGTGGTTCGTAGATTCCAAGAGCTCTTCCGAGATGGCAACCATCATGAAGTGTATAACTCCCTTCTAATTCTCCGAAAGTGAGAACTCCGTTTCGAACCATATCCACTAAGACTTCCACTGTATGTAGAATCTTGATATCAAAATCCGGAATAATGTGAGGATAGTGTTCTGCAAGTGTACCATAGCAGCCACCGCAACCGGTTACAATATGGTCAACTCCTGCTTTCTTGAACATCTCGTAATTTTTTCGGACTACCTCTTCGAATCCCTTATCGTCGCCTGCCCAGTAATTGAAAAGACCGCAACAAATTTCCTTTGGGACATAGCCTGCGTTGACATTAAATTTATGTAACATATCAACTATTGTTTCAGGTTGGTCTGGGTACCAGAAACTGCCCATACAACCTGAGAAAATCGCTGTGGTTGATTCTTCAGGAAGGTCTAGATCTTCAGCCCATACACTCCTTTCCTCTGCTTCAAATCCAATGAATGGCGTTCCTTCTTTTTCTATCCAGGCGAGAACTTTCTGGAGTGTTTCTGGCATCTCTCCTCCAGTCTTTATGAGTTGTGCCTTTGCATCGTGCCAAATTTCTGTAACTGGGACTCCCGCAGGACAGATTGCTTCACATCGTCTACAGTCTGCACAATAGAGTTTCTGCAACAGCGCAATCGGAGGGTTCCGCATCTTAGTAGCATATGCTCTTAGAGCTCGTAGTTTTCCTCCTGGACTATCAAGCTCAGATTTTAACTCTATATACATTGGACAAGTGTCCCTGCAGTAATTACATGATCCACAATTTTGAAGTATTTCTGAAAGATTATCGATATTCATTGTAAAACCTCAGTCCCCCACATATTTCGAGAGCCGCCGAAACGCGGTAGCAAGCCAAAATAGGACATCGATTCTTCTAAATGATGTCACGCAACTCGTAACTCTATCCGGATTCATGATTCCACTGGGGTCCCATTTCTCCTTAGCCTCTTGCATCTCAGCCAGTCGCTCTGGATATGCGCGAGACATATAGATCGTATTCTGAAGTCCAATTGTATATGGTCCTCCTCCTATTTTGATTGCCTTCTTCATCATCTTGTGCAAGATTCCTTTGCTTGAAATGAACTTGAGGTATTGCTCTGCATCTATCATCACCATGAGATTAAGTCTCATTTCATTTTGAGTACCAAGCATACCAAACCATAGAGCGGGAATCTTGTGAGAGCGACGATATGATTCATATGCCGAAAGCATTTCAAGCACTTTTTCAACAGGCACCCAATATTCTTGGAACATCAAGGTTTCTGTATGTTGTTTGGGATTGAATTCAGTATCAAATCTCAAATCCCATTCTTTATTGGAGAATTCTTCGCTGATGTACACTCCATCATGTTTCCCAGTTATTGACTTCAAGTCGTCAGCGGGGATAGCAGAGGGTACGTCAGTATAAGTCACAGAGAGAACATATTTACCAATGTCAAGTGGATTGCTGTATTTCTGCAACTCGTCATCTGCGATTTTGAGATAAACGGGTCTTAGTTCAAGTGTAGTAATTTCTACCAATGCGTTGCAGAGTCCTTTGATTGTTCTAAATCCATAGCTAAACGATTTGTACTCACGAACTATCTCATGAATTTTCAGTTTGATCTCAAAGATGACTCCCAGTATACCATAAGAATTTAGAAAGAGATTGATTTCATCGTTCTCGAGGACTTGTATTGCACCATTTCCTCCTATGACGGATAATGATATGATATGTTTTTTGAGTCCTCCATAGAACGGAGTACCGATTCCACCTCTACCGCCAACTCCAATCCAGCCTCCAATTACTGCAGATTTTGCGCTTGATG